>CALMKK010000377.1 GCA_937867135.1 uncultured candidate division Zixibacteria bacterium | reverse complement strand
ACCGACCTGCCGCAAGGTGGAGATGAAAATTAAATATGTCGGATTTGACGCCGGAGAGAACTTCGTAATCGGCTATGGATTGGACGCGGCGCAAAAATACCGCAATCTCCCCTTTATCGGCAAAGTGGTCGGGAAATAATTGAGGCGGATAGATCGGCAACTTTTGCCGATATTATTGTATATTACCTTAGGAGTTGAATTTTGATGAATTTGCATAATGACGATGATAAATTTGCCGGCCCTCCCCCCCGAAAACCCAATCGTTCCGGAAAAGACGACGAAGGGCGAGATTCATTTTCATGGAAAGGACCGGCCAAATCGCTGGTTTTCTGGCTGGTCATAATTCTGGCCTTTATTTTCGCCTATAGCCTCTACACGTCGTCCAGCAAAGATTACGCGGAAATAACTTACAGCGAATTTTTAAGCCAATTGGATAAAGGCAATATCGCCTCGGTCGTCTTCATCGACCGCAAAATAGAAGGGAAATTCAAGGCCGAAACCGTCCTGCCCTCCGGCAATACGACCGGCAAATTTATTCGTTTTAACGCCCGCATTCCTTTTGACGATAACAGTTTCAGTCTGGTGGATCGACTCGAAAAGGCCGGTGTCAATATAAATGCCAAAACCGAGGGGCCCAATTATATTTCGGTTCTGATTTCAATCGCCCCCTGGTTTCTTTTAATCTTCATCTGGCTGTTCTTCCTGCGTCAGATGCAGGGAGCATCGGGACCAAAAGGGCTTTTCTCCTTTGGCAAAAGCCGCGCCAAACTATTAACCGATGAACGTCCCAAAGTCACTTTCAATGACGTCGCCGGGGTGGATGAAGCCAAAGTTGAATTGCATGAAATTA
Organism: uncultured candidate division Zixibacteria bacterium; assembly: GCA_937867135.1. Classification (GTDB taxonomy): domain Bacteria; phylum Zixibacteria; class MSB-5A5; order GN15; family PGXB01; genus UNRQ01. The sequence continues at coordinate 10,557 of CALMKK010000377.1, read as the reverse complement.
TAGATTTTCTTAAAGACCCGGGGAAATTTCAGAAATTGGGCGGAAAAATTCCGAAAGGCGCCTTGCTTCTCGGCCCTCCCGGTTCCGGAAAGACTCTATTGGCCCGCGCCGTCGCCGGTGAAGCCGGGGTTCCTTTCTTTTCCATGTCGGGTTCCGATTTCGTGGAAATGTTTGTCGGTGTCGGTGCCAGCCGCGTCCGCGACTTGTTCGAGCAGGGGAAGAAAAATGCTCCCTGTATTATTTTTATCGATGAAATTGATGCGGTCGGCCGTCACCGCGGGGCCGGTCTCGGCGGCGGGCACGATGAACGCGAGCAGACGCTGAATCAATTACTGGTTGAAATGGATGGTTTTGAATCAAATGACGGCGTCATACTTATCGCCGCTACCAACCGTCCCGATATTCTCGACCCGGCTCTGACCCGGCCCGGTCGTTTCGACCGCCAGATAGTGGTCGATTCGCCCGATGTGCGCGGCCGTGAAGGGATACTTAAAGTTCATGCCAAAAAAATTCGCGCCTCCGAAGATGTTAAAATGGACATTCTGGCCCGGGGCACACCCGGACTTTCCGGAGCGGATCTGGCCAACCTGGTCAATGAAGCGGCACTTCTGGCGGCTCGGAAAAACCGCGATTCCGTAACCATGCCGGATTTTGAGGAAGCCAAAGATAAAGTAATGATGGGCACGGAACGGAGATCGCTCGTGATTCCCGAGGAAGAAAAGAAAATGATCGCCTATCACGAAGCCGGACATGCGCTGGTATCCAAGTTCCTGCCCGACGCCGACCCGGTGCATAAAGTGACTATTATTCCCCGTGGTATGGCCCTCGGCTTGACCCATTATCTCCCCATGGATGAACGTCACACCCATTCCAAAGAAAGACTGGAGACCCGGCTGGTTTACGCTATGGGCGGACGGGTTGCCGAAAAAGTGGTTTTTGACCAGCTCTCAACTGGCGCATCAGATGACCTCCGACGGATCACCGAAATTGCGCATAATATGGTCTGCAAATGGGGTATGTCCGATAAACTCGGGCCGGTGACGTTCGGCCGGCGGGAAGAGCAGATTTTTCTCGGCCGTGAGATCGCCCAGCATCGCGATTATTCCGAAGAAACTGCCCGCCTGATCGATGAGGAAGTCCGGGCCATCGTACTGAAAGCGGAACAGATCGCCTATGATATTCTGACCGGCCATCGCGATGATCTCGATAATGTCGCCAAAGCGCTTCTCGAAAAAGAAGTTCTTGATGGGCATGAAATAGATGTTATCATCGGACGAACCGCTCCTGAAGAGGTTGAGGCACCGGAACCGGCGCCCAAAGTGGATGGATAAAGAAAAAATTATCAAGGGCGTCCGGCTGATTCTGGAAGGAGTCGGCGAAGATCCCAACCGGGAGGGCCTTAAAAGAACTCCCGAGCGGATTTATGAGTTTTATCAGCAAGTTCTGGACGGCGTCAAAACCAAGCCGGAAAAAACTCTCAAACTTTATACCAGCGACAACAAAGATGAACTTATAATTGTCCGGGATATTTCCTTTTATTCATTATGCGAGCATCACCTCCTCCCCTTTTTCGGAAAGGTGCATATCGCTTATATCCCCCAGACGAACAAAATTACCGGCTTTTCCAACCTGGTTAATATCGTCGAAGTTCTTTCTCATCGGCCGACCGTCCAGGAAAATCTCACTTCGACCATTGCCGATACTATCAACGAAATTTTGACGCCCAAGGGACTTCTGGTCATAATCGAGGCCGAACATCTCTGCATGACCATGATCGGGGTAAAAAAATTGGGCTCAAAAACCGTAACTTCGGCCATTCGCGGGGTTCTGCGGAAGGATGCCACCCGTGCCGAAGCGATGGCTCTAATAAAACAATAATATTCCTGATAGTTTTTCAAATCCGCCGCTCTTTTTGTCTCCCCTTTTTTTGTCCGCGAAAGTCTCCTATGGCGAACCATAATTAATTATTCGTTTCTATACTTTCGGCAATTTAAAATAGTTGCCGATTGTGGAATTGATTTCTATATTAAATCAAAGACTTAAACTCCTTAATTTTTAATTATGACCGATCCTATTACGCAGGAGCATCGCACAATTAAACTGGCCCGAGGCCGGGGGCTCGATTTACGAACCCCGCTGGTTATGGGTGTTCTCAATGTCACGCCCGATTCCTTTTCGGACGGCAACCGTTATATGTCCGGCGGCGATGCTCTTAATAGAGTCAAACGTTTGATTCACGAAGGGACCGATATTATCGATATCGGGGGCGAATCGTCTCGTCCCGGTTCCCGCCCCGTGGATATTGATGAAGAATTAAGGCGGGTTATCCCGGTGATAAAAGCGACCCGGACCTTTTCGGATATCGCTATCTCCGTTGATACCACTAAATCTGAAGTGGCCCGGCAGGCCCTGAGGGAAGGAGCCGATTTCATTAACGACATTTCGGCTCTACGCTTCGACCGTGAAATGGTGTCAGTTCTGAAAGATACCGGCGCCCCGGTTATACTTATGCATATGCAGGGAACACCGCAGACGATGCAGACTTCTCCCCAGTACGATAATTGCGTGCAGGAAATTTTTGATTTCTTTGCGGAACGAATCGACTTTTGTCTCGCCGGCGGCCTCAGCAAGGCGCAACTTGTTATCGACCCCGGCATCGGTTTCGGAAAACGGCTTGAGCACAATTTGCTCCTTCTCAAAAATCTCCGGCGATTTCGTGCTTTGGGTTGTCCCGTTCTGATCGGGACCTCGCGCAAATCGTTTATCGGCCTGGCCAGCGGCGTTGACCGCGAACCGTACCGGCGGGTCGGCGGATCGGTGGCATCTTCCATAATCGCTCTGATGAACGGCGCCGATATCGTTCGGGTGCATGATGTCATGGAAACCGTCGAGGCGGTCCGGGTATGGCTGGCCCTTGAGGAGATAGAATAGTATGGAGCTGTTCCGTATCGGATTTCTCTCCTTCAAACTGATCGATCTGATCGATGTTCTTATCGTTTCTTTCATTATATACCAACTGCTGACTCTTATGAAAGGAACCCGGGCGGCCCAGATGGTTACCGGTCTTTTCCTGATTTTCGTTGTTGCCTTTATAGCCTTCTGGTTTCAGCTGGAAGGGCTTTCCTGGCTTTTCTCCAATCTGGCCACGGTCGGCTTTATCGTCCTCGTGATCGTTTTTCAGCCGGAACTCCGCTCTGCTCTGGCCCGGATGGGGCATTCCAGTATTTTCAAATATCTGGTTCGGGCGGAGGAGCAAAAATCGCTTGAAGAAATATATCGCGCCGCGGTCCGGCTCTCGGAATTGCGCTACGGCGGCCTGATTGTTGTCGAAAAACAGGAGGGCCTCCGGAATTTTATCGAATCGGGTAAAATGCTCAATGCCCAGATTTCTTGGGAAGTTATCATTAACATTTTTACGCCGTACACGCCGCTTCACGACGGCGCCATAATTGTCACCGGTGATACGATTGCCGCGGCCGCCTGTACCCTGCCCCTGACCCAGGCCCAGCAATATCGCAAACTCTATGGCATGCGTCACAAGGCCGCTATCGGCATTACGGAGTCGTCCGATGCCGTGGCTGTCGTCGTTTCCGAAGAAACGGGTGAAATTTCAATCACCAGCAACGGCCAGATGGAAAAAGATATCGACCGCACCGAACTTAAGCAGAAACTGGCCGCTTATCTTAAAAAATAACCCCCTCTCAATTCCATATGCGATTACTTAATTGTGGCTTGATCGTGTCTCAATCTATATATTCGGTGGCATATGTTTGTAGATTACGCTGAAATTGAGGTTAAGGCCGGCGACGGCGGCCCCGGATGTATCTCCTTTCGGCATGAGAAATATGTCGCCAAAGGCGGACCCGATGGCGGCGATGGCGGCCGGGGCGGGAATATTATCTTTGTCGCCGACAGCAATCTTGCGACCTTGCTCGATTTTCGATACAAAAGAAGTTATCACGCCGAAAAAGGGCATCGCGGCGAAGGGGGATTAAAATCAGGGCGGGCCGGTGTCGATTCGATTATCAGAGTCCCGGTCGGTACCATCATTATTAATCTTGAAAATAATCAATTGCTGGCCGACTTGAGCGAGGATGGCAGAGAAATAATTATCGCGCGCGGCGGGCAAGGGGGCCGCGGCAATAATCATTTCAAATCCCCGACCAATCAAACCCCGAGACAGGCTGATGACGGACGACCGGGTGAGGCCCGGCGCTTGTCGTTGGAGTTGAAATTATTGGCCGATGTCGGTCTGGTCGGGCTTCCCAACGCCGGCAAATCGACCCTGCTATCCCGCCTTTCCGCCGCCCGGCCCAAAATCGCCGATTATCCTTTCACGACTCTGATACCTAATCTGGGAATTGTCCGTATTCGCGAGATGAAATCATTCGTGATGGCCGATATTCCCGGTATCATTGAGGGGGCTTCCAAGGGCAAAGGATTGGGCCTTCAATTCCTTAAACATATTCAGCGAACCCGGGTGATCCTTTATCTGATTGACCTCTACACCGAATCCGATATCGAAATGACCCTGGCAATGTTAAAGAAGGAATTAACCGACTTTGATCCGCGCCTGGCCGGAAGGCCGTTCCTTGTGGCCCTGAATAAGATCGATCTTTTTGACTCGAAAAAATTAAAAGAGATTTCCGCCCGGATCGATTCCGATTATATTCTCTGCTCGGCCCAATCGGGCCAAGGGATGAAAAAGCTCCTCGAAAGGATAGAGCAGGAACTTGACCGACAAAAATAAAAAGGGACAATTGGCCGATTTAATCGCCCTGACGGAAATCGATGGAGTCGGTCCGACCCGGCTCTTTCAACTTATAAATCTCTTCGGTTCCGCCGAAAAAGTCCTGGCCGCCTCAGTGGCGGACTTGACCGATATTCCCGGGATCGGCCGCGCCATTGCCTCGAATATTAAAGAAACCCAGGATCGCCGCCGGGCCGCGGCAATTGCGACCGAGATCGAAAAAAAAGGATGGAAATTCTTCCTGTTTGATGATTCCGATTATCCCGCGCCCCTTCTTAATGTCGCCGATCGTCCGCCTTTTATCTTCTATCTCGGAGAATATCTGGAGAACGATACGAATGGGATTGCCATAGTCGGCTCCCGAACCGCCTCCGAGGATGGCCGAATTTTCGCCGAAACCCTGGCCACCGCCCTCGCTGAAAATAATGTAACTGTCGTCTCCGGCATGGCCCGTGGCATTGATACCTCCGCCCATCGCGGGGCCATTAATTCCGGCGGACGAACCGTGGCGGTCCTCGGTTCATCGCTCGATTTCATATATCCGCCGGAGGGACGGGATTTGGCGAAAAAAATTATCCAATCCGGGGCCATTTTTTCGGAATTTCTCCCCGGGACAATTCCTTTCGGCCCGAATTTCCCCAAACGGAATCGCATCATCTCCGGCCTGTCACAGGGGGTGGTGGTGATTGAAGCCGCCGAAAGATCGGGCGCTCTTTCCACGGCCGGCCATGCCCTGGCTCAAAACCGCGAGGTTTTTGCCGTCCCCGGCTCGCCTCGCTCCGAAATGAGCCGAGGAACCAACAAATTGATTAAAAACGGCGCCAAACTGCTGACTTCCATCGAAGATATCTTCAGTGAACTCCCCCGCTTGAAGGGCGAAGTAAAAGTGCGGCAGGTTTTGGCCATTGACGATCTCACTCAAACCGAGAAAAAAATAATCGAATCGTTTTCCTCCGGTCCAGTGCATATCGATATTCTCTCTCGAACCGCCGCCGTTGCCGTTCCCGAGCTGATGCAGATTCTGCTGGCCCTGGAGCTAAAAGGACTTGTCAAGGAACTCTCCGGAAAACGGTACGTTCTCAACTATTGAATTTATGACACAAAAAACCGTAAAAGTCGCCAACCGATTGGGGATGCATGCCCGACCGTCGGCCATGTTCGTCAGCCACGCCTCCAAATTTAAATCCGAAATTTTTCTTGAGAAAGACGGCCTCAAAGTAAACGGCAAATCCATTATGGGGGTCATGATGCTCGCCGCCGAAATGGGCTCGGAATTGATTATTTATGCCGACGGTGAAGATGAAAAGGATGCCGCCGCAACTCTGGCGGATCTGATCAGTTCGGGATTCGGAGATTTGAAAAACCTTTAATTATGTTGCAAACTTCATTTAACAGCGGTAATATTTAGCCGGAAATCAGGAAGAATCAATGCCCGTTCGTAAAACAGGAATCGTACTCAAAGGGATACCGGCCTCTCCCGGTTTTTCATTCGGAGAGGCCCGCGTCGTATTAAAATGGGAACAGCCGGTGCAGGAACGGGCCGTCTCCGAAGCCAATATCCCCAATGAATTGACCCGTCTCGATAAAGCGGTTGAAGCGACTCTGGTTGAACTGGAGCAGTGGCGCAAATCGGCCGGATTGAAAATCGGCGGGCCGGTCGCAAAGATTTTTGATACCCAGATGATGATTGCCTCCGACCGGGAATTCCTTAGAATTGTCAAAGATGAAGTCAAAAAAAGTCATAAAAACGTTGAATATGTTTACAGTCTGCAGATTGAAAATACCGTAACGCCGCTCCGTCTTTCCAGCGATCCGTACATGCGACAGATGGTGTATGATATCGAAGCCGTATCCCGGCGCATCATCAGTAATCTTGGGGGTGGAGATGAAAATCAAGAAACCCAATTCCCGCCGAACAGCATCATTGTTGCTTCGGAATTGAGCCCCGGTGAAGTCTTGAGTCTGTTTGAACGTCACGCCGCCGCCATCGTTACGTCCGGCGGCAATGCTATATCGCATATGGCTCTTATTGCCCGTTCTCTGCTTCTGCCCGCCGTGGTGGGGGTTCCCAGCGCCCACCTGAAAATCAAATCGGGCGACCGCCTGGTTGTCGACGGAGAAAAAGGAACCATAACCATCAATCCCCCCGACGAGGAATGGGCGACACTTCATCGCAACAAAGTAAAACTCACGACTCAGCATATCGCCCGTCTGCAAAAACTTCCGGTTTTTCCGCCTCAAACCCGCGACGGTATCGCCGTCGATGTCGCCGCCAATATCGATTTGCCCGGACCGGTGGATGAGATTCTGTCGAAACACAAGATCGGCGTCGGCTTATATCGAACCGAATTTCTGTACCTTCAAAGCGGACATTTCCCCTCCGAAGACAAGCAATTCGAGGTTTATGACGCGGTGGCGGCACGCTATTACCCGCAACCGGTCGTGATCAGGACTTTTGACCTTGGCTCCGATAAATATATCGCGGATCAACAGCTCCGGGAAAGTAACCCGGCTCTGGGATGGCGCGGCATCAGGGCCGCTCTCGATATGCCTAAAATATTCCGCGACCAATTGCGGGCCATTCTTCGGGCTTCAAGCCGCAAAAATGTTAAAATTCTCCTGCCGATGGTGGCCGATATTTCGGAATTGCGCAAAGCTTCCTCTCTCATAAAGCGCGCCATGGTCGAATTGCGCCAGAAAAAGACCGATTTCGACCGTAATATTGAAATCGGCGTCATGATTGAAGTTCCCTCCGCCGCCGTGGCGGCCGACTTATTGGCCGAGAAGGTTTCGTTTTTCTCCATCGGCTCCAACGATCTGACTCAGTACACTCTGGCCGCCGACCGCGACAATGAGCGCCTGGCCCGAATCTTTTCACCCCTGCATCCGGCCGTCCTCCGCCTGATAAAAATGACCATCGACGCCGCCCGCCGGCATAAAATTCCTGTCGCCGTCTGCGGCGAAATGTCCGGCGATGAACTAGCTATCCCTCTTTTGATCGGCCTGGGTATCGGCCAGCTGTCCATGAACCCGTCCAAATTATCCAACGCCTGCAACGTTATTTCAAAAATCAAACATAACGATACCATACGGTTGGCCGATGAAATCATGCAGATGTCCACACTGAAAGAAATCGAAAGCCGCCTGTTCGAATATAACATTTCGCTATAGTCGAGGATATCATGAACCTCCCGGAGTCTATCGAAAATATGGGGACGCTTGATCCGCAGGGAATGTACGATAAAATCTATCGCTTCCCCGAGCAACTTGAAGAGGCCCTGGCAATCGCGCAAAACATTAAATTCGATAAACGCCGCTATACGGGGATAAAAAATATTATCGTCGCCGGAATGGGCGGTTCGGCTATCGGCGGCGATTTGGTCCGTTCCTATCTGGCCGCCGTCCTCAAAATTCCGATTTTTATCTGCCGTCATTATCGCCTGCCCCATTTTGTTTCCGTCGGGTCTCTGGTGATTGTTTCTTCATATTCCGGCAATACCGAGGAAACGCTCGCGGCGATGAACGATGCCATCGGGAGAAAATCAAAGATCATTTGCATCACCTCCAACGGCAAAGCGGCCGAAATCGCCAAAAAGAAAAAATATCCTCTGATAACACTGCCGAAAGGTTACCCACCCCGCGCCGCGTTGGGATTTTCTTTTGTCCCGCTCCTGATGATATTGGGGAAACTCGGATTTATCAGAGATCCGGAAAAAGACATAAAAGAATTAATTTTGGGGCTCAAGGCGTATCGCGATCGCTATGCGGTCGAAACCGGCGTCGATAAGAATCCCGCCAAGGCCCTGGCCCTGCGGCTATATCAAAAAATCCCTATAATTTATTCCGGCCCGGAACTGACCGATGCCGTCGCTACCCGTTGGAAAGGGCAAATCTGCGAGAATGCCAAGTCTCTGGCTTTCAATAATCAATTCGCCGAATTCAACCACAATGAACTGGTCGGGTGGAACCAAATTGAACCGTACCGCGATAAATTGGTAGTGATTTATCTGCGCGATTCCGACGACCACGAGCGGATAAAAATGCGCATGGAAATTGTCCGCAAAATAATTGAAAAACAGAATGTCCCGATTATCGATGTTTTTTCCAACGGCAACTTCACGCTGGGACGAATCTTTTCTCTCATTCAGCTGGGCGATTTTACTTCATATTATCTGGCCATATTAAACGATGTCGATCCGACGCCGGTAGCGGTTATCGATTTTCTCAAATCGGAACTGGACCAATAGCGGGCCGTTTCCGGTTGCAAAAAGGGCCGTGCCGGAAAGCTGCACGACCCATATGCGGAGACAATTTTGCAGCGTCTCGAATTTTCGACTATGGCGTTACATGGCTGATGGGGCTGGTTTCAGTGTTCTGATCCGTAATCGGAAGAGGTCGGGACAAATTATAAACCAATTGCTCCACCGGCCGGCCGTTCTTATCCATCAAGGCGCCTTTGTAAAACATTTTGCCTTCGGCGTAGTACTCCATCTCTGATTTCTCGGTATTGCCATTGGAATAGGTCCATGTCCAGTGCCAGATCCCATTTTCAACTTTGGCCGTTCCGGTTTCGAAAACGCCATTGCCCCCGATAATGTAGCCTCGGTAAATACCGGGCGTTTCGGAAGGACGAATAAATATTCTCTCTTCGTTTAAAAGCGTCTTTTTATTTTTATCGGGCCAGAAAGACATTTTTCCTGCCATCCATTTATCTCCGTCAATCGCCCGCCAGCGAACCTCCATATATTGCGAACCATTCGCGACCGAATCGATTCCGTGCCAACTGCCCTGCCAGCCGAGCACTTCGCTGTCGGTTATTCGCGGCAGGATATCGGTCGAGCGGGTGGAAGACGGTTCAATCGATTTTACCTTTATCCTCTCCATAGCCAGAACGGAATTCGGTATCAGCATCGCCATTAAAACAGTCCCCAGAACAAGAATCTCGGTAAGCCGAGGCACCCATTTCCTGATGTTCAGTACTTCCCGAAACATATTAACCTCCTTGTTAAAGGTTTCCGTTTCAGTAAAACAACGACCACTTTAATCAATTTTCCTGTCCAATAATACCGGTTATTGCGACAGTATCTTATACAACAATTTATCATGTCGCGGAGATGCAAGCCCTCAAATATTTTCAAAAAAATAGGGAGATTAATCTGTCCAAATATGCGAAATTAGATTTTTCTTAGGGAATTTTCGGCCGCCCGCCCCAAATGTGTGTCTGATAATAAATAATGAAAAGGCCCCCGGCAGCTGTCGGGGCCTTTAATTTTAATTTTTTACCGTGACTCTGGCGTTCAATAATCAATTCGCCGAGTTCAACCACAATGAACTGGTCGGGTGGAACCAAATTGAACCGTACCGCAATAAATTGGTGGTTATTTGCCTGCGCGATTCCGACGACCACGAGCGGATAAAAATGCGCATGGAAATTGTCCGCAAAATAATTGAAAAACAGAATGTCCCGATTATCGATGTTTTTTCCAACGGCAACTTCACGCTGGGACGAATCTTTTCTCTCATTCAGCTGGGCGATTTTACTTCATATTATCTGGCCATATTAAACGATGTCGATCCGACGCCGGTCGAAGTGATTGATTTTCTGAAGGCGGAATTAGAAAAGTGATTTCTAATTGCAGACCTGAATTTGTGGCTTTATAATATTTGAAATTTCAACATTAAGAAATTAAGGGCGGATCGGAAAATCCGCCCTTTTATTTTTGCACTTATTGGGACATCCCGTTCCACCCCACCATCCGTGCCAGCATCCACCAGAACGCCTTCCCTTTCAGATAGCAGTTGAAACA
>CALMKK010000376.1 GCA_937867135.1 uncultured candidate division Zixibacteria bacterium | reverse complement strand
TTATGAATGGCATAATGATAGAGCCACTTCCATCACCTTTTTCTTCAATCTTGCGGATAAAGAAGAAGATCCCAGTGGGAATCATAATAATTGTCAACGGCATTTGCAATAAGGCGATTCTTCCAATCGGCTGGGATGTCAGGGCGGCACTCAAAATCAATCCCGGATAGACCGGCCAGCAGAATTCCACAACATGTCGCGACCAATAATTGACCAAGGTTAAAAACTCGGGTGAATATTTATTTTTTGGCAAAACCTCGGCGACCAGCGGAGCCGACAGAAGAGCCCCACCCGGCATAGGCATCAGCCCGACCAATCCCGGTAAGACGGCGGCGGCGGTTCGTGGACCCCCAATTAAGTCCTTGGCCGCATCGACAAGGCGCCTGAAATAATCGATTTCTTTAAGCAGACGACCCAGAAAAGTGATAAGAACGATGGTTCCATATAGATAAAGGAATTCTCCCGAGAGGACGGTATCTTTGAAAGCCGATAAAATTGCATTGATGGGGACAAGATACAATGCCGCCAGCCCAAGGCCCGCGGCGAAAAGGATATATCCGACAAAGTATTTTTTTCGAATCGCAATGATAATTCCGATGAATATTAGCCCGAGCCTTATAAAATCTGCCATATGGCAGTGAATATACTACTCGAACCAATTGTGTCAACATTTCTTAAACTCAGGATTGAATCTTCCCTGTTTTTAGATATATTCAGCTCTTGATGAAAATAAATTGCTCAATTAACGGACGGGCGATCAGCCCCCAAAATGCTCGAATCTCCATATTTGATAATTCGCTATTTTATGCCGACGGCCTTTTCGAGACCCTCCTGGCAGTGAACAATCGAGTAGTCTTTCTCGATGAGCATCTCAGGCGATTGGAAAAAGGGGCGAAATTGATTCGTCTGAATTTGCCGGTCAGCACAAAAGTCATCGCCGACTGGATCGAGCGGGAAGCCACGAGGAATCAATCGCCCGTGAAGAAAATTCGCCTAACAATTACGGCGGGTGAATCGGCTTTCTGGCGGGGTAAAAAAAGTAAGCCGAAAATTATCATTATTGTCACTGATTATAAGATTCCCACGAATCCATTTTCATTGACAATCTCTCCTTTCCGGGTGGACGAGCGCCTGCCGTTTCGCAATATAAAGACCTTGGCCTTTATTATCGAAATGACTTCACGCAAAGCGGCCTATATGAAAGGATTCGATGACGCCATACTTTTAAACCGCTCCGGTCATGTCGCAGAGGCCACGTCCGCTAATCTTTTCTGGGTTAAAAATAATAGATTATATACTCCTCCCCTTTCATCAGGATGTTTGGAAGGAATGACACGCAGGCATGTATTGAAGTCGGCCAAAAGAATCGGCTTAAAGACGATCGAAAAAAAGGCCCGTTTGGAGGAGGTTCTTAACGCCGATGAAATTTTTATTTCTTCTTCCCTAAAATTAATCGTTCCCATTGTCAAAATTAAGACGGACCGAATTCATAAATATAAGACCGGCAATCTAACATTAAAACTTCAAGGCTTGCTTCGACGGCAAATCTTTGAGGAAGAAAAGTAGATTATGGAATTCTATGACGTAATATTAAAACGGCGATCGATTAGAGCCTATAAGAAGGAAATGAAGATTCCAGACGAAATTTTGAATCGTATACTCGAATCGGCCCGTCTGGCGCCTTCGGCCAATAACCTTCAACCGTGGAAATTTATTGTTATCAAAGATGCCGAGATCAAAAAAGAAGTGGCAAAATTGTGCAAAGGGAGGATGTGGATCGCGGACGCGGGGGTAGTCATTGCTGGCGTTGCCACGCAACCAGATTATCGGATGGGTTCGGGCCAGGAGGCTTTTCGTATCGATATTGCGACGGCTTTTGCCCAAATGACCCTGACCGCCAATAATGAATCATTGGGATGTTGCTGGATCGGCTCATTTTCGGCCGATGAATGCAAGAAACTTCTCGGCATTCCTCAACAATTTCCTCTGGTCGGTTTTCTGACAGTTGGGTATCCCGATGAAATCCCCAGCCCCAAGGAACGGAAAAGAATTGAGGAAATTGTCTGCTACGATAAGTGGTCTGAATAGTTAAAGTGCACCGATGGTATTAAACGAACAAAAAATGTGCGGCCTATCCGAAATAATAATGCTCCAACCTTTTACTTATCACGCACTTCGCCATTTAAGATAAATTGGAATGAAAATTGCGATACTCGGCTTGAGATTGTATAAATACTTTTATATTGATTGTTTATGGGTAAAAAGATATTATCGCCGGTACGAAACACTTATGCCATTTTATCATGGAGGGTAAAATGCATTATTGGCTAAAACCGGTCTCATATATTGCCGGGCTGTTTTTATTAATTATTCCGGCTGTCAGCGCCCAGCAGGAACCGCCGGCTCGCTCCCTTTTCGATATACCGGCTCGAAATCTTATCAATTGCCCGACGGCAAATACCCTGCCGCGCGGCTGTTTTGACGTCATTTTGCGGGTTTACCCCAATGGAGGCATATTGAGCGGCACTGATATTGGGTTGTCAAATCGTTTTACCGTTGGTCTTTCATACGGCGCCGAAGGAATAATTGCGGAGCATAACCCGACCTGGAATCCCCGTATCGAATTTAATGTTAAACTCAAATTAATCGAAGAACAACCGTATTTCCCGGCCATGGCGTTGGGATTCTGTTCACAGGGGCAGGGCTCCTACAGCAAAGAGTGGAAGCGGTACACCTACAAATCTAAGGGTTTTTACGGTGTTATCAGCCGTACACTATATTTCTACCGCTCCTCGTTCGGGGGACATTTGGGCCTTAATTATTCCTTTGAAAATGAGGTAGACAACGATAAATCGCCCGACCTCTTTTTCGGTTTCGATAGCCAGATTAACTATAATGTCGCCTTTAATATGGAGTATGATGCGGCACTTAATGATGACGCCTCATCGTCCCCGTTCGGAAGGGGGCGCGGTTATCTTAATATGAGTATCCGCTGGCTCTTCTCCGAAAATCTCGAATTGGAAGCGATATTTGACAATCTATTGAACAACCGCCGGGATGCTAAGACCTTCGGACGAGGCTTACGTTTTACATATATAGAATTTTTTTAGATGATTGGAGGTCATGAGACCTATGAGAAAAATAATTACCCTCCTGATACCATTGAGTATAATCCTGCTAAGTGCCGCCGGATGCTACACCATTCTTAAGCATCCCGACGTAAACGAAAATTATACCAGCACCGATTATCAGCAGGACTGTGTGAGCTGCCATCAGGATTATCATAGTTATCCATATGGTTATTTCTACGGCACCTATCCCGATTATTGGTGGTCGTCACCGCGTTATGGCCACTACTATGCCTATCCCTGGTGGTGGGATTATTACTGGTATGATTCTGGAAACCGCAGCGGCCAGGGCGATAATAATAGTGACAATAATGAGATAGAGCGCCCGCAGGGTGAAAAGGCGGTACGGCGCGATGCGCTCCGTCCGCCGTATAGCGGCGGACCGACCCGGGCCATTTATCATACCGGGGAATCGGCGCCGCGTCCCGCCGATCAGACTTCGACCGGCAGTAAACCGAGTACGCCCGACAATAACCAGAAAAATGCCGACAATGGGAACAAGAAAACCGAGGAAAAGAAAGAGGAAAAGAAGAAGGCCGAACGGCGGGAAGGTGGTCCGCGATGAGAAGTATAAAATACTTAGCCGGCGCGCTTATATTAATGTTCGCCGCGACTGCTTTTGCGGCCGATCCCTATATTGAGAGTGTTGAGGAAATCACCGCCGGCAACTTTTTCGGTTACGGCGCCCGCCAAATGGCCATGGGCGGAACCGGTATGATGACTATCGACGGCACCGCTCTTTTTTACAATCCGGCCAATCTGGCGCGAATACCCCGGATTGAATTTAATTTCGGTTTAAGCCATCAAAAATATCAAGACGCCTCCTCAGTCCGTCCGGTTAGAAGACTTGTATATGACGATGTTATTCCGACGGCAACCGTGATGGCGGGTCGGTTTGAAGGATTCACTTCCATAGCCGGCAGTGCAGAAAATTCCAAAACCAATACGCGTATAAACTCCGCAATTCTCTCCATTCCCTATCCAACTTATCGCGGCTCTCTGGTAATTGGCCTGGGGGTGGTGAGGACCGCCGATTTTGATAAGATTTTTGATATGTATTACCGTGACGACACCGCTTCGGGCGGTGTCATAACCGGGGCAGGGCATGAATTCCAATCGGGAGGGTTATACCAATGGGGCGCCGGGTTTGGGCTAGACCTCTCCCCTCGAATTTCCTTCGGCGGTATGGCTTTCGTTTACACCGGAAAGCATGAATATAATTGGGAATACAGCCTCGATTCGCTTGGAGTTTATCATTACCAGCTTCAGCAGTACATAGAAGATAAATACCTCGGATTCGGCGGGAAGATCGGATTGGCCATGCAACTATCTCAATATATAGCTCTTGGTCTGGCGGTCGAATCACCGGTCGTTCTGAATGTGGAGGAGAATTCCTCCAATTCCAGCAGCATATATTCAACTGATAGCGGTCTTTCCAATGATGACTGGACCAATTATGTCAAATATGATGTCAAACGGCCGTTCGTATTTTCGGCAGGTATGACGGCGAGCATCCAGGATGCCACTCTGGCTCTTGATCTCGATTATACCGACTGGAGCCAATTGGCGTATGGGGACAATCCGGACATGGAGGCCGACAACGGAAAAATAAAGACGTATTACAAAGACGCGCTTCGCTGCCGGGTGGGCGGGGAATATGTTTTCCCGGCCATGGGTCTCTCATTGCGCGGCGGATTTTTTACAGATCCTCTCCCTTACAAAGCAGAATTTCAAAATCGCAGTCGTTATGGTTACACGCTCGGTTTTGGAGTGTTGGTCGATCAGGTGATGACCATAGATTTTGCTTACTTGCATGGTTCTTACGGTCGCAATTCAGATTTTACCTATGCCTCCTCCGACGACGGACGAATTCTGCACAATTTTATTATTGATGAGGATATAAAATACAATCGGATTTATTTAACAGCGGCGTATAGATTTTAATTTTAATCCGATATCAAACAAAAAGCGGCTCCGTGAGGGGCCGCTTTTTTTGCTAAATCAAATCCCATTGCTTTAATATCAATTTGACGAAGGATTCAACTTCTTCAAATACTTTTTTCTGAAATTCGCGCGCTTTCTCCAGATTGAAATCCGGTAGCCCTTCACCCTTGGTATAGAGCAGAATCGGGCCGGGAATTGGATAAATATCGGCCCCCGGCCTGACAAAATAAGCCAGGTTTTCGTCATATAGTCTTTTGTCGGCCAGAGCCGGGTCAATCGCCTGCACCAGCGCCGTTTCATCGAGAGCGGCATGTCCGCCCGCCTGCCCGTAAAATTCTTTCACCAGATCGCGGATCAATTCCCACCAGTGTATTACAGCGATTTTAACGCGATAGTCATAAAAGTATAGTTGAGCGATTTCTTTCAAACAGGCATTATTGCCGCCGTGACCGTTAAGTAGAATTATTCTCTTAAAACCCATATGAGAGAACGAAATCAGAATATCGTTGATATAGGCCTTGAAAGAGGATTCGTTGACGGTGACGGAACCGGGGTATCCGTAGAGGGAGCGGGTAATACCGTAATTAACGGTCGGCGCGATAAGGGCGTTGATTTTATCCGCCAGATGATGCGCCATCGATTCCGGAATCAGATCATCCGTTCCGAGGGCAATCGCCCCATGCGCTTCCACCGTCCCGACCGGAAAAATAAGAGTATCAATTTTGCCGGGAACCAAATCCCGAATATTTTTCCAGGACAACCGATTCAATTCGCGTTCCATAATAATGTCCTACCGATTAAGAATTCTTTCCAAAACCATTTCTGTTTCCTTGGCCGAAAGCTCGTCGCCTTCCAGACGGAACTGGTTGATGTCGCGAACCAGATATTCAATATCCTCAGGATGTTCGACGGCATACCATATTTCCATTTCCGACCAGGAAAGGCCGCGTTCCCGGAAAGCATCGGCCACTTCCGCGTAAATATTGGGAGAGCGCCAATCAAAGGCTACCAGCTCGACCTGGTATTTATTGGACATGCCAATGAGGTAATATCGGCCCTCCACGGTCGGGCCGAAAACGGCATCCGATTTCTTAAGGAGTTTCAGGGCCATCTTAAGCAGATTTTCTTTCAAGGTCGGAGTGCGGCTGCCAATTAACAAAACATGTTTGTAGCCATCATCAAAGCACCGCTTGAAGGCGGCGTCCATTTTCGCCCCCCAGCGTTCTTCGGGCAATGCCGTGATTTTTAGCCCATTGGAAAGACATGCGGCCCTTTTGCCTTTAAGCTTTTTGGCCAGATAATTGAGAATGGTGCTGATGGCTTTTCTGGTTTCCGGGTAATCACCGTAAAAAAGATGCAGATCGATGCCCTTCATATCGAGGATGTTGACTATCGAATCCGCCACAAATGCATGATGCAGTATTTTTATTTCTTCGGGCGAAAAAGTATCGCCGATATATAATTCCGAACCGTCCTCGGCCACTTCCTGTATGCAAATCGCCAGGACCGTATCATTCTTCTTGGTTGCGGTCATAACAGATGATAAGACTGCCGTATATGGTTTATTTTTTTTCAATATAAAAAAGCCCTCCGACCGAGTCAAGGGTCGCCAGGGCTTTTATATAACGAATTTTTTCATCCGACATTCAAGGAAGGAAAGAGACTCAAAAGTTTATTGGCAATGGCCTGCAAAAGATTGAAAAAGATAAGAACTCCGATAACCATCAGGAGTCCGCCCGAGATTATTTCCACGGCACGGAAATGACGTTTGATAAAACCGAAAAAGCCGATCAGCCAATTGAACAGCAACGCCGTCAGAATAAAAGGAATACCCAAGCCAGCCGAATAAAATCCCAATAATAATATTCCCTGCGAAACTGTCTCCTGATTGGCCGCCATGGTCAGTATGGAGCCGAGAATCGGGCCGATACAAGGAGTCCATCCAAATGCAAAGGCCATGCCGATAAAAATCGAACCCCAAATACCGAATTTCTTGGATCCGGCGTGAATACGCTTTTCATAGTTGAGGGCCTTAATTCGGAAAATCCCCGCTACATGCAATCCAAATATGAATATCAGGACACCGGCAATTTTGTTAAAAATGACCAAATTCTGGAACAGCCATTTGCCGATAAAAGATGCCGATGCACCCAGAGCTATGAAAACAATTGAAAATCCAACCACGAAGAAAATAGTGTTTATTGCCACCCGGGTCAGGTGTTTTGCGGCTTTCTCCCGATCGGTTAATTCCTCCAGCGAAACCCCGGAAATGAACGATATATATCCCGGTATCAGGGGCAAAACGCACGGGGATACAAATGATAATGCGCCGGCCAAGAAGGCGCTGAAATACCCGACTGTCGTCTCAAACATAACGGCTCCTTAAAATCCAAATGAACCGTCAATATAAAAGATTGTTCCTAAATGGAAAGATTATTTTTTCTCGGCGAGAATATTAATGAAATCTTCGCGGACCAGACGATAAATTTCCTCCGAGTCAATTTTATTGACGATAGCCTTGGCGATCCGCTCCGCCAGAAGCTCGGCCAGATAGTTGGTAAAATGGCGGATCTCAGCTTCATTTATGCTGTCCGATTCGGATTTCGTTACGGCTTCATTAAAATCCGGCGTCTGATTTGTTACTTCCGGGTCGGGTTTTGAAATACTCCGAGATGCTTCCCCGATGGTGGCCATTTCTTTCTTAAAATCCGCAACGAATTGATCAACGCCGCCCGGTTTAATCGACGGGGCCACGGCGTCATTTTCAAGACGGAAAGGGTCCGCGCTTTCTGCAGGCGATTTCAACGGTTCAAGCGACTCGCTTGAAGGAGTGATCTTTAATTTTCCGCTGCCGCCGCCCGAACCTGCTTTGGGCTCAAACCCGGAGGCATCTTTCTGCATTTCCCTGATGAACCAATTATAATCATGTGCGCTCGGTTTTAAATCGACTTCGTGGGGTTTATCGGCGCTAATAAGACCGTACTGATCGCTGGCAATTTCAATTTTAGAGGTTCCTGATAGTGCCCCGGAAGGAGGTTTGGGCTTTGTATTGGCCGACCCGTCTTCACGAATCATAAGCGATTCCACCCGTTGTGATTCATTCTTCTTGGTATCGTTATTTTCATGTTGAAGTATCCCAAAGCCGTTTGACTTATCCTGCAACTCCGGCGGAATCTTTATTTTGCCGGTCACATATGTTTTATCCATAACGGTGGATGATTCGACATCAATATTATCTATGCCTAAGGCCGCATCCAAAAATTCATCATCAATTGTGCCGGAGGCGAAGGGATCCTGCGGCACCACTTTTTCTTCCGGCTTCTTTTCAATACCGCCACCAACAAAGAGACGGATTTTCTCTAAAAATTCCTTGGGATCAAAGGGGCGCGGCAATATTACTTCTTCGGGAAAAGGTATGGTGCGCCCATCTGGGTCAGCAATTAATAGAATGGGAATTGATGCGGTCATGGGGTTGTCTTCAAGCGCATCGTATAGGTAATTCCCCTGCGGATCCTTCAAATCGGCGCCGACCACGACCATATTGGGCTGCGAGGTAACCACCAGCTCTTTTGCTTTTTCCACCGATGATGCGGATATCACATCATAGCCATTTTGCAAAAGAAGCGATTCGGCTATATTTCTAATGGCGTCGGATTTGTCGGCCAGAAGGATCTTCTTGGGCATTTAATATGTCCTTTTTTTCTATTTATCGTTACGGGACAAAATATGGCTGGCTTCCTCAAGGAACTTTTTGTCTTCCTTGGAGATATTTTCGATGCCGACCTCATTTATTTTGTCCAAAATCGTATCGACCCGTCTCATTATTTCTTCGGCTTTTTGTCGGTTTTTCTGCAGTTTATTTGTCTTTCTTTTATATTTAAAATCCTTTATCCATCGGCCGACACTTATAAGCCGCCAATCCAGTTTAAGATAGACAAATCCCGCCACCGCCCCCCCCAGATGGGCTAAATGAGCAACATTCGGACCCGATGCCACAAAATTGAGCACTGCAAAGAGGGGAATAGCCCAGCGGACCTTCATCGGAAAAAGAAAAAATATCAGCAAATAGCGGTCCGGGAACATCAGCCAATAAGCCACCAGAACGCCGTAGATGGCGCCCGACGCCCCAATGATCGGGATCGTTGAGCTGAAATTGACCAGCAAAGATAGAATCGCGCCGGCCAAACCGCACAGAAGGAAAAATTTTAAAAATGAACGCGATCCCCAGCTGTATTCAATCTCAGTACCGAACATCCAGAGGGCAAACATATTGAAGAAAATATGGAAAAATCCCCCATGGAGAAACATATAGGTCAATGGTTGAAATATATAGCGCGGGAAATCATGGATAAAAAGGGCCGGAGTCAGACCAAAAATCAGTTCAATCGGGTATGAAATTAATTTTTGAAGAATAAATATCGCCGACGAAGCGATAATAATATATTTTATAACCGGGCTAATGGCGCCCGGGCCTATCTGCAATCCGCCGCCGTAACCCTGGTAACTACGATTATTATAGTTCATCTTTTCATCTTATCGGCACAAGTAATATATGCCTTAATAATTAAGGCCTAAATCAACCATTGTCAACAGATTATACAATTAAAAGAGCAGGAAAATTAGGTGTTTTCTTCGTTGGAAGAAATACTATTTTTTTTGTTTTTTCCGCCACCCAACTGGGTGTCACAATTTGAAGTTGTTCAAGTTGGAACGCCTATCTTTGGGAAAACCACCCGCACCAGCAGGAGCCAGACGGCGATAAAAATCAGAATCGATATTAAATCGTACATATCCATTGATTATACCATTCAGCCGATGAGCAGTGAGTGCTCTTTATAAATACACCGATCCATAACCATAAACAGCCCGGCCTCTTCCCCTTTGAAAAATGCTTCGGGCGAGACTACCGTTTCCTGTAGCCAGACTCCTCTGGCGCCGATTGAAATGGCTTCTTCCGTAATCCCCAAAGCGGCTTCCCCCTTGCGAAAGACATCCACCAGATCGATTTTATCCGAAATAGACTTCAGATCTGAATAGGATTTCTCTCCAAATATTTCAGCCTCATTGGGATTCACAGGGATTACTTTATATCCCTTTTCCATGAGATAAGAGCCAATGCGGTGACTTGCCCTAGCCGGATTTGAAGACAGTCCCACTATGGCAATAGTCTTGATGCTTTGAAGAAACTTTTTTATTTGATCGGGGGAGGGATTTTTCCACCCCCCTCCGGAATTTCCATAAGTCGGCATTCTTACCCCAGAAATTTGGCTAAGCGATTTATCAATTGTGCCTTAGGAATGGCTCCTATAACCTGATCAACCACTTTGCCATCTTTGACAAAAAGAAGGGTCGGTATTGACATTATTCCAAATTTGGAGGCGACGGCGGTGTTGGAATCAACATCCAGTTTGGCGACTTTCAACTTACCATCATATTCATTCGCCACCTCTTCCAAAATCGGGGCAATCAGTTTACATGGCCCGCACCAGGTGGCCCAAAAATCAACCACTACCGGTACGTTCGATTTAACTACTTCCTGCTCGAATGTGCTGTCAGTTACTGCGAATGGTTTGCTCATACCTATCTCCAAAAAAATTTTAGTTTTTCGTGCTTGTTTAACAAAAGTCCAATTATATTGTTCCCAAAAGACCTTGCCGTACCAGGGCAACCGGAATGGAGCCAAATGACAGCAGTCGGTCATGGAAAGCTTTTATCGGCATTTCAGGGAACTGTTTTTTGAAGTCTGCCGCCAATCTTTCTATTTCAATTTTTCCGATTAAATAACTCATTGGTTGTGTCGGGGTCTGGGAATATCGCCTGACTTCCGCTTCAGCATTAAGGCGCTCCAGCCGGGCCGTTTTTACCAGCATTTCAACGGCTTCTTCAAAATTAAAGCGTCCGCTGTGCAGCCTGACATCAATTACTACACGACAGGCCCGCCAAAGTTGATCTTTTAGTTGAATCAATTCCGTCTTTTTCCCCGAATAAAATCCTTCCCTTTTCATTAATCCTTCGCAATAAAGTGCCCAGCCCTCTACAAAAACTGCCGTTCCGAACAGCCGCCGAACTTTCGATTTCAATCGATTGGCTATACACAGTTGCAGATGGTGTCCGGGGTAGCCTTCGTGCAGAGTTCTGATTTCTATTGCGGCGCGACTATGCCCGGCCATTTGGGCGCGCGCCTCAGCACGGCCTTGATCAATTGGGGTCACCCAGAAGAATCCTCTCTGCGGTTCTTCAAAGGGAGCCGGGGGCATATAGGCGGCATATGGTAAAGTGGCGCGCTCGGTGGCCGGCGTTTCAATCACATCAAGTATTTCATTCTCCGGTATGGTGACAAAATCTTTTTCCGCAATGAACATTCGACTTCG
>CALMKK010000375.1 GCA_937867135.1 uncultured candidate division Zixibacteria bacterium | reverse complement strand
GGTCTCGACATTTTATTTTTTCTTTTCAATCAGAGTTATTTGTCGAAACCCCGTCGTTCCCGCGAAACGGGAACTCGGGGAATTTCGACCTACAAAATATCAAGCTATGATACGTACAAAGCATCAGGCAATCTTCGCCGCAATGATATCTTCCAGCTCCCCGATCTTATGCCGCGTCTGGGCCATGCTGTCGCGGTCGCGGATGGTGACCGTATCATCCTCTTTGGTCTGGCCGTCGATGGTGATACAGAACGGGCACCCGGCTTCATCCATACGAGCATACCGGCGCCCCACCGAGCCGCCGTCGTCATAGAACACTTTGAATTTCTTCTTCAGGTCGTGATACACTTTCTCGGCAATCTCCGGCATCCCGTCTTTATTCACCAGCGGAAATATCGCCGCCTTGATCGGGGCAATTTTGGGGGACAGGCGAAGCACCGAGGATTTATCTCCCCGGGACGGGTCCTCATCATAGGCATCGACCAGCACGGTCAGAAGAGTGCGGTCGCATCCGGCCGACGTCTCTATAATGTACGGTACAAACTTCTGGGGAAAGCGCTCGTCGAAATACTGCAGATCTTTTCCCGTCGCCTGCTGATGGCGCGACAAGTCGAAATCGGTCCGGTTATGGACGCCTTCGAGTTCTTTCCATCCGAACGGGAACTCATATTCGATATCATAGGCCTTCTTGGCGTAGTGCGCCAATTCTCCCGGCCCATGTTCGTGCCAGCGGATTTTGTCTTTCTTGATACCGAGTTCCAGATACCAGTTCCACCTCTGCTCCCGCCAGTACTCGAACCATTTTTCATCTTCCGACGGATGAATAAAAAACTGCATTTCCATCTGCTCGAATTCGCGGGTGCGGAATATGAAATTGCCGGGGGTGATTTCATTGCGAAACGCTTTGCCGATCTGGGCGATACCGAACGGCACTTTCTGCCGCGAGGAATTCTTTACATTAAGGAAATTGACATAAATTCCCTGCGCCGTCTCGGGGCGAAGGTACACCGCTGCCGTGGAGTCCTCCACCGGCCCCATGAAAGTCTTGAACATCAGGTTGAACTGCCGCGATTCGGTGAGAGTCTCATTGCCGCAGTTGGGGCATCTGGTTTTCCCGGCCAGATCATCGGCCCGGAACCTTGCTTTGCAGGTTTTGCAGTCGATCAACGGGTCATTGAATTCGGCCACATGCCCCGAGGTCACCCAGACCTGAGGATGCATCAATATTGCCGCATCGAGTCCCTCGACATCATCGCGGCGGGCGGTCATCGCCTCCCACCAGAAGGTTTTGATATTCCGTTTCAGTTCCGCTCCGAGCGGGCCATAATCCCAGCAGGAATTAAGGCCGCCGTAAATTTCCGATGACGGAAATACATATCCGCGCCGTTTGCACAGTGACACCAGTCGATCCATTTTGTCGTCAGTCTTTTTCGCCATAATGTTGCCTATTTATCTCCGGTAATATTTATTTGCTTCTATCGACGCCCACCCCAAGGGGTGGGGTACCCTTCTATTGACTGTCAGGAATGCCTTTCTGAATGCATCGTTCCTGCGCTTATTACTGCGCTGTCAGTCCGGCGGCGGCCGGTTTTCCTGACATAATCATATTTGCGCTTTCCGCAGTTTCTCCAAAAATTTCAGCGAATTCAGTTCTTTCGCCTCGGTCTGGTATTTCAAAAAGGCGGTCAGAAGCTCCAGAATCTCCTCACCCTCGCTCATATTCATCCGCACTGTCCCTGCCTCGGCCAGCGACGCGGTTTGAAGGGCATAAATCCGATCCAGCCTTTCCGATTGGAGCTTAATATAATATTCTCCCATCATTTGGCAAGACGGGCAGACCAGCCCGCCTCGTTCCGGCGTGAAGAAGTAGAATTGGCCCTCTTTCCCGTTGGCGCCGGTCAGAGCGGTTTCTTCGCGCGCCCGGCCGCATCCGACACACCCGGAGAAATTGGGGCGATACCCCAGAAACGACATCGCCTTGATAAAATATGCCAGGAACAGGGGCAGAAGCGATTCCCGCGCCACGGTATCGGTGAATCTCAGAAATTGAATGGTCAGATAATACAGCTCCGGTTGCGGATCATCGTCGGCCAAGAGGTCATAAAGCAGTTCAATCGCCGCCGAGGCAAAGGTGAGCCGCCCCAGGGTACCTTCTTTTTCGAGCGAGAAAGCTTCCAGTAGCTCCACTTCGGTGAGATATCCGGTCCCCGATTTTTCCGATTTAAAATATTCGATTTCGACCCGGCTGAAAGTCAGAAGCCGTCCCCGTTTCGATTTCATCGAGCGGCCGCCCCGGTCAATAATGGTTTGACGGCCGAAATTATCGGTGAAAAAAGTAACGATACGGGAGTTTTCTTTCCAGTCGATCGCCTTTAGGATGATCCCTTCGGATTTGACCTGGGGCATTGCAGGTCATTCTTTGAAACGGTAAATGACCTCGCCGGGGCGGGAGAGAAGATGCTTGGTGCGGGCGATATATTCGATATAATTCCAGTCGTTCCGGAGCCGGTTTTTGGTGATGTCGGCGTCGATCAATTTCACCAGTAATTGCTGATTTTCCTTTTTGAGTTCCTGCTGGCGGGCGCGCATTTTGGCGATATGGATGAATCCGTAGGTACCGCCGAAGAAAGCATATCAGAGAAAAACGATAACCAAAACCGACATAAAACGAAACAGAACGCGCCGGAATTTTTGATCGCTGTTGGAGAGACGGCTGACCAGGTCGCCCCGGTCGGCGGGGCGATTTTTATCGCGGCGGAAAAGGGAAAAGAACGATTTTTTCTTCCTGCGGGACATGGTGCACGATTTAATTAATTTGCCTCTTTTTTGCAAGATAAATTTTTCATAAATTCCTAATAATCGTTGATTTTTCTTAATAGAGGAAAAGATATGAACGACCAATTTAGGAATCTGCCCCGCGAGACGCTCGAAGCGATGCTTATCGATTTTGCCAAGAACTGGCTGGCCCATGACGGTCTCTGGTTTCAGGCGGTCGAACAGGAGTGCGGCATGGATACCGCCATAAGACTCGATACTGTCGCCTGGAAAGAGTTCACCCGAATCGAAGCGAAACGAATCATGGAACGGCATAATATCGCTCCCGGCGGCGGCCTTCCGGCTCTGAAAAAAGCGCTGGGGTTCCGTCTTTACGCGGTTCTTAATGAACAGCTTATCACTGACGAAACCGAAACATCGTTTGTTTTCAAAATGGTCGATTGCCGGGTGCAGTCGGCCCGAAGGCGGAAAAATCTCCCCCTATTCCCCTGCAAATCGGTCGGCATTGTGGAATATACCGAATTTGCCAAAACCATCGACCCGCGCATAAGGACCGAATGTCTCGCCTGCCCACCTGATCCCGGCGAGCGGGATTTCTATTGCGGCTGGCGTTTCTCAATCTGAATTTGAATAGATTGCCATAATAGGCCGACGTTATTAAATGCCGGCCGTTTGATATTTACAGAATTCGAAACCATATATAGGTGTCGGATTGCAGATTCATACAATAACTGGCGGAAATAGTCGAATGGCGGAATTTTTACCGACGTATCGATGCTGATCTTGATGGTTTTGCAGAAGCCCCTTTATGACGTGACAATTTCTTGACCGTCAATGAAAATATTGCCGGAGACAAGAGCTCACAGAGCAGAACCACCACCCAGAGCCGTCCCCTGGCGATATTATAATCGGCAAGCAGTTCCTCCCAGGAGTTTCCCATCACATAATGTCCGAATCCGAATTCAAAGAGAACCGTAATTATGGCCCACATCAATCCTATCAGATATAGATCGAAAGCCGGGATTTTCAGCCGCGAGTGACGGATAAAAATATATGTCACGACGAGGACAAATCCGCTCAAGGCGGCAACCGCTATAAGGTGCGCCGGATAGGTTCCCAAAATCGGTTCGAGAAAGATATTCCGAATCATTCCGTTGAAAACGGCAAAGATAAGAAAAATGAACCAGATGCCGAGGGCATGAATATATATTTTCAAGCGCATATATAATTCCCTGATAAAACGGCCGCTCTAATTTCAATATCGGCCGCGGCCATATGATTATCAAGAAATTTATTTCTTTGGATATTTTTTCGCCGATGTTCAAACGGGAAGGATTCCGGTCAATAAAAAAGCCCGCATTTTTCGGAATACGGGCTCTCGGATATTTTTTCTATCTCAATATTCACATGGCGCCGAGCCGCCCCGATAGAGATAGTCGATTAAATGCGATACATCCAGAATATTGCAGTCGTAAGAGCAATTGGCGTCGCCGCCCTGAATAGAGGGCGGTTCCGAGCCTCCCTTATAGAGGTATTTTATCAGGTAATTGATATCAAGGATATTATATATATTATCGCAATTGGCGTCCCCATTTTTGGAATCATTAATTCTAATCTGGAAATACCGGAAAAATGAAAGAGCCGGGATCGAAGAGTCAACCACCCTGACGGCGAAAGCGGTGAATTTCCCTTCCTGAGGCCGTCCCTGAACGAGCCCGTCGGTGTTCATCGTCAATCCATTCGGAAGTTGCGAGACCGTAATCTGCCATTGGTATGGCGGTGTTCCGCCGGTAGCGGTCATCTGGTAATTATAATCATGACACATATCGCCCTCGGGCAATTCCATATTGCCCGCAATTTTGACGGCATTTATGTCAAGCAGAGCCGCGGCGGTACCGAAATTACAGGTGCCGTATTTAATCCAGAAATAGCCGTGATTGCCCCAGAAGGAGCTCCAGGAATTTTTCACCCGCCACGCCCCCTGACCGTCGCACATATTATCGTCCCAGCCGACAATTACGACGGCATGATTGATATCTTCGGAATAGGTGTCATTGCTATAACAACCATTCGAATATCCGTAAAAATCATTAAAGACCGTAAAGGCCACGCCTACCGGCCCTTTCATCACGGCGGTTTTCAGAGAAATGACGTCATTGGGGATGGCAGTCCAGCCGATATTCGACGCCACCGGCTGATATAGCGATTCCGTGCAGGGGATATCATGGTCGGCCATATAAGGCATGTTCCCCTCCATTATTTGACCGAACGATTGCTGATGCTGATAGACGTCCTCCATCCACCCCCCATCGCATCCCCATCCCTGCGAAACGCAGGAAAGCATCTGTTGCTCGGACAGGTCCAGATCGATTTGACGGTAAATTTTGTACATCCCTTCCAGCGCCCCGGTGGCGCAGAAAATCCAGCACGAGCCGCATCCCCCTTGATCTTTGACCGCCGTCACTTTGCCGGAGTCTTCCCAGTTGAATGTGGGCGGCAAATCGGCGGCCGCCTTGGGCACGAAATTTTTCGGCAGGTGCGCCTGCCAGATTTCTTTCCAATTGGGCGGAAGCTTCAAACCGCACAGTTTCTGCCGCTCATCGAGAGTATAATTTGTCATGATAGGGTTAAGAGCGGCCTCCCAATGCAATCCCTGATCATTGATTTTTTTCTGAATCGCCGCGATTTCCTCTTCCGGGGTTGTTGCCGCGAATGTGAAGTTGAAAATTAACAATGAGATTAGAGTCAGGGCGGAAAGAATTAGCCATCGTTTCATAGTTTCACCCGAAGTAATGATTTTCAGCACATAAAATATACTTGCTTATACAATATAAGGGGAATGCCCCTGTTGTCAAGAAATTCATTCTTTTCGACGCCGACGCATCCCGGTTAATGTTGACCACCCCTTTTTATAGAAAAACATATTTGACTTTTTTCATAAATTCCCATAACAAAAGGGATGAAATATTATTCTTGATATCGGAATAATTCCAAAATCACGGAGGTAATTCTCATGTCATTTTTGCCCACCTGGCGAAATAGCGTGATTACCATCATGATAATCATGCTTTCTATCCTGGTCTGGATGTCAGTGCGAAGTTATACCGATGCTCCGCCCATTCCCGATAAAGTCCTGGGGCCCGATAATAATGTAATCTTCACCAAAAATGATGTGACCTCGGGTCAGGCGATATTTCTCAAGTACGGGCTGATGGAAAATGGTTCGATATGGGGACACGGCGCTTATCTCGGCCCGGATTTCTCCGCACAGTATCTTCACAACTTGTATATAGATGCCGCCACGGAAGCGGCCCGTCAAAAATACAATCGGCCGCCCGGCGACCTAACATCCGAAGAACGAGATGCCGTCAAAGCGGAGGTGTCCCGGCTGTTAAAGACCAATCGCTATGATCACCGTAATGGGATTTTGCCGTTCACCCAAGCGGAAGCGGCCTCGTTCGGGCGCCAGCAGAAACTCTGGAAGGAATATTTTGAGAACTCCGGGCAGGACCGCGGCCTGACTTCCGGCTTAATCAGTGATTCCGCCGAAATCAGGCAATTGGTCGCCTTTTTTGCCTGGACCGCCTGGGCCTCCGCTGCCAACCGGCCCGGGAAAGATTATTCCTATACCAATAATTTCCCCTATGATCCTCTCGTGGGGAACACACCGTCGTCATCATCTTTTATCTGGAGTGCCTTAAGTCTGATTACATTACTGGCCGGAATCGGGGCGGTTCTGTTTATTTTTGGACGGTTCAACTTCCTCGGCTGGAAAGGGCAGGGGGAGCATATTCACCCCCAATTGATACCGGGCGGAGAGTCTTTCCCCAGCCAGAAGGCTACTATCAAATATTTTTTCATTGCGGCTCTTTTATTTTTGCTCCAGGCCCTGGTGGGCGGCGCCACGGCCCATTATCGGGTCGATCCGGGAAATTTTTTCGGACTTGACCTCACTGCCATTTTCCCCAGCAACATTGCGCGAACCTGGCATCTTCAACTGGCCATCTTCTGGATCGCCACCTCGTATGTTGCGGGAGCGCTGTTCCTCGCCCCTACTCTGGGCGGACGCGACGCCGCCGGGCAGGTTCCGAGAATCAACTGGTTGTTCGGCGGCTTGGTGATAGTGGTCCTGGGTAGCCTTTTGGGAGAGATTCTGGGGGTTAACCAGTCCCTGGGGAAATTGTGGTTCTGGTTTGGTCACCAAGGATGGGAATATCTGGATTTGGGCCGGGCCTGGCAGGTTCTACTGGCCATCGCGCTGGTCTTCTGGGTTGTCTTGCTATTGAGAGGTATCGCCCCGGCACTCAAGGACCCGGATCGTAAAGAGGTTGCTTATATTTTTCTTTTTTCCGCGCTGGCTATTCCGGTCTTTTATCTGCCCGCCATGTTTTTCAACAGCACCACCCATTTCACCGTGGTTGATACCTGGCGTTTCTGGATAATTCATCTCTGGGTCGAAGGTTTCTTTGAACTTTTCGTGACCGCCATGGTGGCAATCATCTTTCTTAAACTGGGGATGACGTCCAAAACCACGACTTTGCGGGTCATATATCTCGATGCCATTCTTTATCTGGGGAGCGGAATAGTCGGGACCGGTCATCACTGGTACTGGACGGGGCAATCCAATATCACTATGGCTCTAGCCGCCATGTTTTCGGCGATGGAAGTGGTTCCGCTAACACTTTTGACTCTCGATGCCTGGGATTTTGTCAAATTGACCCGGAGCAAATGCGACATCTGCGGACAGGCGGTTTCGATTCCGCATAAATGGTGTTTTTATTTTCTCATGGCGGTCGGGGTCTGGAATTTTATCGGCGCGGGTGTGTTCGGATTTCTAATTAATCTACCGATAGTCAGTTATTTCGAGGTCGGTACTATCCTGACGCCTAATCATGGGCACGCCGCCATGATGGGGGTTTTCGGGATGCTGGGGGTCGGTCTGATGCTCTTTGCTTTCCGTCAAGTCATGTCGGAAAAGCACTGGGCCCCTCTGGAGAAATATGTCCGGCTGTCTTTCTGGGGTTTAAACGCCGGTCTCGCTTTAATGGTTATCACTAACCTCTTTCCGGGCGGCGTTCTGCAATTGCGCGATGTCATTCTCAACGGGTACTGGCACGCCCGCAGTCCGCTGTTCCTTGACAGTCAACTTATCCGAACGCTGGAGTGGTTGCGCCTCCCCGGCGATTTGATTTTTATCGGCATCGGCATTCTGCCGCTCCTTTTTGTGGCCGCCTCGGCGTACCGTATCGCTCGGAGAGACTAATCATATGCCAAAGGGGGGCGGATTTCACAGCCCTCCTTTGATTGAAACTCTGCCGCCGATAGAATGAAGCCGGGATCGGGCAGCTTTTAAGGCTACCCTATCCAATAAGCCATTCCGGTCCCTGCTGGAAAAATGATATTTTACTTGAATATCTCCGCAAAGAATTGCTTCATCGCTTCCCAGGAGCGATGATCGGCCTCGGCGTTGTATGCGGCCCCTTTCGACGGGTCATTGCCGGCCGACGGATTGGTGAAACTATGAACCGCTCCGCCGTACATATTGAGTTCCCAATCGACCTTGGCATCGCGCATCTCCTGCTCGAAGGCCGGAACCTGATCCTTGGTATAAGGGTCATCGGCACCCTGCATCACCAGCACTTTGCATTTGATATTCCGGGCATCATTCGGATCGGGCGTATCGAGGTTCCCGTGAAAGCTTACGACGCCGTTGAGTTTGGCCCCGCTCCGCGCCAATTCGAGCACCGTTCCGCCGCCGAAACAGTAACCGATGGCGGCGATACGACTTGTATCGACCATTACATTTTTTTTCAGCTCGTCCAAACCGGCCGTCACCCTCCGCCGCATCAGGGGGCGATCTTTTCGATAAATCCCCGCCTGCTGGGCCGCTTCATCGGCATTTTTCGGGCGAATTCCTTTGCCGTAAATATCCGCCGCGAAGGCCACATACCCCATCCCGGCCAATTGCTCGACCCGGCTTTTGATATAATCATTTATGCCGGTCCACTCATGGATAACCAGCACCCCCGGCCGTTTTCCCGAAATGGAGTTATCATACGCCATATACCCTTCGAGGGCGGTTCCGCGATCGTCATAAACGATAGTTTTGGTCACGATCTCCGCCTTGACCGCCGCAAAGAGAAAGGGGATCATTAAAAGCGCGATTAAGACCTTCATATCAATCTCCTATTCATACTGTTTTTTATAAACACAATTTCTATTCACTGGTTTTAAATTAAATCGCGCCGGGCCGTTCCCGGATGCGTTCCAAGCAAATAAGGTTTATTTAATACGCAGGAGTAGGGCCATTCCGGCAATCAGAAATTAGTAAATGTGGGGCGTTGTTCGCTCAGGAAAAGCGGCTATTTTGGATTACCGGACAGAATAAACCCGGCCCATAGCAGGGGATGACCGGAACCTTTGCGGGTACGGGCATCCTTAAGGAGTTCCAGCTCGGCATCACGAAGGGCTTCCAATTTGGTCTTGCCGGAGAGCCACCCGGAATAGAATTTCTGCATAAGAAGGGAAGTTTGCCTGTCGGGAACTTTCCACATGCTCATAATGATGGTCTTAACCCCGGCATTCTGAAGGGCCCGCCTCAGACCGAAGACCCCTTCGCCATCGACAGTCGTTCCCACGCCGGTTTCGCAGGCCGACATGACCGCCAGCTCCGTCCCGAAAAGATTCAATCCCGAAAGCTCATAGGCCGTAATGACGCCGCTATTCCCGGAAATATTACCGCTGGAATCCTTGGTGACAGGAAGATTGGCCCCAGCCAGCGCCAGACCCGACCAGAGCAGGGGATTCTGCACGGGGCCGTTGAAGGCACTGTCTCCCAAATCACAAAAGTAGCCGTGAGTGGCAATATGCAGAACTTCCGGGGGATCGGTAATTTTTTCAAGAATATCTTTCGAAGCATTATTGCCGTAGTACTCATGAACCTCATCCTTTCCCGCGGCCCGGCAGACCGAGGCCACCGCTTGAGCTTCCTGACGGGTCGACGGTAGACGGGCAAAATGGCCCATCTGACAATCGCGGGTACCACGATTGGGCGATTCCAGCCAGGAGGAGTTATTCCTGCTCTGGTAATTCCTGTCGAGGGAGCTGTCATTCGTGGAATAATCAAAATCCGGATCGGCCACGATCACGACGCCGTGCGCGCGCGGGCCATGTCGCTGTCGACGCACCAGATCGCGCCCCGAAGAAAGATAAGAAAAGCGATATTTCTCTATGGCATAGGAACCGTCCGGAAGAGTCAGACCCTCAAATGGAATCAGGTTCAATAATCCATCGGGAGATATAAGAAAATTCCTGATATTCTCATTCTTCGCCAAAATTGGGGCCAAAATGCGGGCAAACAAGGGGTCGGATACCGACCTTAATCTTCCCTCCGATTCGACCAGACGCTCCGAATAAATATCGGAAGAACCGCTATCTATCAAGGAACGATATATTTCGATAAGACTGTCGATTTCGTCCGCTTTGCCCAGATTATATATGGCGGTTTTCCCGCGATTATCAAGCGTCACGGCATAGTAGATGAAATACCCCGGAGCTGTCCAAGGGCGAAGTTTTTCTTCAAAGTCATAGGGTTCAATATTGAGAAATTCAATCAGAACCGTATTCGCCGGAATGGCGGCCGCGATATCATGCAGTGTAAAATTACGAGAGACCATTTCGTCACGGAATTCCGAACACCGGTAACTCAGATCTTTCTCCAAAGAATCCCTGATTTTGAACAGGCTTCCCAGGCTGTCGTTGTAGCTATAAGTAGGGGCATCGGCGACATTCACCGAGAATAATTTTCCGATTTCCGAACCTATTTCCGAATGACGCCGTAATTCGGCTTCCAGATCCATATCTCCGGAACATATTGCAATCGCACGATCATTCATCAAAGCGTCGAGAACGATGGCCTTGCCTTTAAGAATCATCTCCATAGCCAGAGCTTCGGCCGAATCGCTTCCGCTTTTCAGGCCAAAAGCCATAAGAGATGCGTTCAAGACGGGAATCGAAGTGCTCCAGAGCAGTTTCTGATAATCCGAGGAATTCTTGAAAGCGTATTGGATAAAAGTCAGTCGATTCTCAAGCATTCGGCGATAATAACTGAGACCTTCTTTATAATCACCGTGGCGCACGGCCAAGTACGCCAAGAATTCCTGGCAATTACTGGCCATGGGGTGCCATGGACTCAGGCTTCGTTCTATTATGCCATCCGCAATTTTGAGCAGGTCAGCCCCCTTTTTTAAATCCCCTTTAACAATATAGCACAAGGCAAGATCAAGTTGCAGATTACCCAAAATCGGATAATCGGGACCCCAAAATTTTCGGCAGACTTCGACAGCCTCGTCGAGGGTCTTAATACGATTGTCATTTTCCCCTTTATAGGCATAAATTTCCGCCAGCTCTCTCAGCACATGGACATAGGGAGGACTTTGCTCAAAATGGAATTTTTCAACCAGCCGCCGGGCCTTCTCAACCGCCGCCTGGGCCTCATCGAGGCGGTCGGTATCTCTATAAATGTCTGATAGAGACATCAGGATATAGATCATCTGAGGATCTTCATCCCGGTACTCCTTAATAATTTTCAGAGCCTGCAACGAAAGTGATTCGGCCCTAGCGTAATCATCGGTATTTTGATACAATCGAGATTCATACACCAGGCATTGCACTAAGGCGACCCTATTTTTCAAAGAGGATTTCGATAAAATGGCCATGGCGCTGTCAAAATAGGCCATCGCCTCACTAAATTCGCTCTTATCATAAAATATCTTAGCCAGATCAATCATACAATTGGCGACTTCCGGGCAATCAACCCCAAAATTCTTGCGAAAAATGCTCATGGCACGCATCGACGCCTTCTCCGATTCCGGGTAGAGCCCCTGCATGTATAAATAGATAGCTCTTAGTCTGATCAGGCGGGCCACATCCGGATGTTCCCCGCCCAAAATCGGCTCATCGATCCGTAAGGCCACGGTGGCAAGAGACTCAGCTTCGGCATAATGTTCATTACGATAAATGAAAAACGAATAATCACCCAGAACCCGGGCATACACGGTGTCATTGGTGCCATATATGCGTATCACTTCATCCAGGGCCATTTTCCCCAATACCAGAGCCGAATCATCGGTATATACATCAATCAGCGAGTCGGCCTGCCGGAGAAGCTCCTGCCAATTCTCTCCGCCGGCGAAGATCGGGGATGAAATAAAAGTGGCGCCGAGAAAACAGAGCAAAAAAAGCCATTTATTCAATCTTCGGGACGTGCTCTTCATAAAATTAAACGTCTGATCCAACCGTTTTGCGATTGCCAGAACTGACCTTCTAAAGTTATAGACGCATATGAGGCGATAATAGTTTTAAATAATAATAAACCGATAAGCGATTTTATGCCAGATGTATTTGAGGAAATTATGTACAATTAAAAATGCGCCATAAAGGACTCGAACCTTTGGCCCGCTGATTAAGAGTCAGCTGCTCTACCAACTGAGCTAATGGCGCATATAATTTCTATGAGGGTGGATGGGATCGAACCATCGGCCACCTGCTTAAAAGGCAGATGCTCTACCACTGAGCTACACCCCCGGTATTTGGGCGAACCCCAAAAATATAAATCCCGCCCGATATGTCAAGGCGGTTTTTGGCAAATTTATTTAATCCCGAGAAGTTCGACTTCAAAAACCAGCGTGGCGTTGGGGGGAATCACGCCGGGATAGCCGCGCTGACCATACGCCAGGTTGCCGGGGATAATCAGCTTGCGCTTGCCGCCGACTTTCATAGTCATAACCCCTTCATCCCAGCCTTTTATCACCTGGCCGTTACCGATGATAAATTCAAACGGCTCGCCCCGATCAACCGAACTGTCGAACTTTTTGCCGTCGGTCAACCAGCCGGTGTAGTGAACGCGGACAGTCTGGCCGGCTTTGGGCGAAGCCCCGGTTCCGACCTTCATATCGATATATTTTAGACCGGAGGGGGTAGTGATTTCCTTACTTTCCTTATTCACTTCTTCTTTTTTTACTTCTTCTTTTTTCACTTCTTCTTTTGTGCCTTCCTCTTTTATTTCCTGCTTGATCTTGGAGGAATCGGTGTCGGTTTTCTTGATTTCCATATTGGTCTGGGCGCTGTCCCCCTGCGGGGCGGTGGCCGGGGCGCCCGCGCCGACCAGAAGAAGCGATGTCAATAGAGCCGCGAGAAACATACGAAACTCCTGTAAAATATTAATCTTTAGCGGTCTATTATAGCAAATAACCGCCGGTTTGTCCAGACCCGGCCAAAAAGAAGGTCAGGAGACCGGTGGCCGGACCTAATCCTGACCTTATACAAAATCAGCCGTTATTTTTCCAACATCAATTTCTCGAATTGGTCCACCAGACTCGCGAAAAGACGGGTGACATTTTCCACCGGAACGGGGCTGGTCATATCGATGCCGGCTTCTTTAAGGATATTTATCGGATAATCGGAACTGCCGGTGCTGATAAAAGTCTTATAGGAGTCAAGGGCGCCTTGGTCGCCGTCGAGAATTCGCTTCGACAGCATCATGGCGGCGGCGTAGCTGGTCGCATATTGATAGACATAGTAATCCCGGTAGAAATGGTAAATCCGGAGACAGCCCATATCTTTGTCCGGTTCCATGACCAGTTCGGAACCGTAGTATTTCTGATAGATATCGCGATAAATCTGTCGCATTGTTTTGGCCGAAAGGGCGCCGCCGCTCTCGACGATTTCATGTATTTTCAACTCAAATTCGGAGAACAGTACCTGACCGTAGAATGTCCCCAGGATTTGGTTGATGAAATGGTTCAAAAGGTAGAGCTTTTGATTTTTGTCTTTGGCATGGTCAATCAGATATTGAATCATGATGGCTTCATTGCAGGTGGACGCCACTTCGGCCGTGAACAAGGAATGGCCGGAATAAATAAAAGGTTCGTTCCGGTTGCTATAATA
The DNA here is from genome assembly GCA_937867135.1 of uncultured candidate division Zixibacteria bacterium. GTDB lineage: Bacteria > Zixibacteria > MSB-5A5 > GN15 > PGXB01 > UNRQ01. The sequence continues at coordinate 1,706 of CALMKK010000375.1, read as the reverse complement.
ATTGTGCATGGCGTGGCCCATCTCATGCGCCAGAGTGAAGACATTATCGAGGGTGCCGGCGTAATTGAGAAGAATATAAGGATGCGCGTCATAGGCGCCGGGGGCGGTATAGCCGCCGCTCCCTTTCCCCTGCGTCTCGAAAACATCGATCCAGCCCGATGAAAGAGCCATTTTGACATTATCCAGATACTCCTTCCCCAGCGGCTTCAGGGCCTCGAGAGTCAGCGCTTCGGCATCTTCATACTTGGGGAACTCCATTTTGGCTTCGGGAACCAGCGGGACCCACATATCATAAGTGTACAGGGTATCGAGTTTCAGGACCTTTTTGCGCAGGGCGACATAGCGGTGCAAAGGTTCCAGGTTTTTGTCGACCGCATCGATAAGATTCATGAAGACATCTTTGGGAATATTGAAAGCATCGAGGTTGGCTTCCAGCGCCGTATTGTACTTACGGGCCCGGGCATAGAAGATATCGGAATTAATCGAGGAACTGAGAGCGGTGCCGAGCGCGTTTTCATATGCGAAATAGGCTTTGTTATAGGCATCGCTGGCATCTTTGCGGACCCGGCGGTCGGTCGATTCCAGCATCACGCCGTACCGTTCCTTGGTCAATTCCACCATATTTCCCTGCACGTCTTTGATCGGCGGATATTTGATATCGGCATCATCAATCATCGAGTAAATCTGAAGGAAACCGCGGGTGACATTGCCGGACATGGCCAGAAGATTTTCAACTTCGGCGGACATGACATGGGGCTTGCGCCGCAGGAGATTTTCAAGATAGAAGCGATAGATCGTCAGGCGCGGTTCCCGGGCCAGAAACGAGCGGAGAGTATCATCGGGGATGGCCAGAATCTCCGGTTCGATGAAAGATGAGACGGCGCCGAATTCGGAACCGAGCGCGGCGACCCGATCGTTCATTTCCTGGTAGCGGGAGACCCGGTTATCTTCGTCTTTTTTCAGGTAGGCGTAGTTTATGAGGCGGGAAAAATCCATGCTGAGCGAATCATTCAGAAGCAGGCATTCCGCCAGCGTTCCCGGGGATCCGCCGAGTTTTCCCTCAAACGCTTTGAATTCGGGCAGTCGCTTCTTGATAACGCCGAAGACTTTCTCCCAGGCGTCATCAGCAGGATACAAGTCCTCCAGTTTCCATTTGTATTTGGCATCAATCTGATCGCGGGTGGGGGCCGCATTGACCTGAGCCTGAGCGGGTTGCGTGTCACTCATAACGAATAGAACTCCTAATAATGAGGAAAGAAGGCATGGCGGCGGTCTTTCCGGGGATGAATATGATGTCTCCCTATTAGAATGTTAAAAATGTCTGCCGTTCCGCGCATAATGGCGCTAATATCGAAAGAATACGAAAATTATCAAGGGGGGATTCAAATAAATCGGGCGAGGGCAAATCTGCGAGACGCGCGGAATAATTTCAGGGATATCAAGCCTTGCCAGGTCAAATGTCATATTTGTCGCGGCAGATATACGATCTGCCCGAGGGCGGAACAGGGTTTTCGGACTGCTCTTCGGGCCGGACAAACGGATTTTTCCCTCAGACCGACAGATTCTGTCAGTTGTACTTATTATTTGGGGCACCGTGCAAGAAAGTACTTGACATAATGCCGGTGATTAATGTCTATATATGGTGTAGAGATCTGGGATCGTGATTTTCAACTTCAAAAGCCACATAGGAACGAGATTGAATCGGC
>CALMKK010000374.1 GCA_937867135.1 uncultured candidate division Zixibacteria bacterium | reverse complement strand
TGATGGTAGAATTGGGCAAGGATAAGGATTACTTGACTTTAGAGGAATTTAAAGATATTATGGCAGCAGGCGACCATACCCGTATCAAACATGTCGCTCCCGCCAGGGGACTTTTTCTGGTGGGCGTGGAATATTAGCATAAGAGGTTTGTAACTATGAAGATTTTCATCGATACCGCCAATCTTGATGAAATAAGAGAGGCCGCGGCCATGGGCGTCCTTGACGGCGTCACCACCAATCCCTCTTTGATGGCTAAAGAAAAAATGCCGTACCGGGAGATTCTTAAAGAAATCTGCAAAATAGTGGCAGGTCCGGTCTCGGCGGAAGTGGTGGCGGTTGATGCCGAGGGAATGATAAAGGAAGGATTGGATTTAGCGGCGATTGCCGGAAATATTACGGTCAAAATCCCTACTATTAAAGAAGGTCTGAAAGCCATCAAGGCCCTTTCGGAAAAGGGAATTATGACTAATGCCACTCTTTGCTTTTCTCCGTCCCAGGCTCTTCTGGTGGCCAAGGCCGGGGCCACATTTGTGTCCCCCTTTGTTGGGCGGCTTGACGATGTCTCTCATAACGGTATGGAATTAATCAGTCAGATTGTAACCATATACGGCAATTACGGCTACGCCACCGAGATCCTGGTGGCCTCTGTTCGGCATCCTATGCATGTGGTAGAAGCCGCCATGATGGGGGCCGATGTCGCCACGATACCGTTTAAGGTTATCGACCAATTGATAAAGCACCCGCTGACAGATGTCGGTCTTAAGAAATTTCTTGAAGACTGGCAGAAGGTAAATAAGGGATGATTCCAAGATACACCCTTCCCGAAATGGGAGATCTCTGGGCGGAGGAATCGAAATTCCAATTCTGGCTGGAGGTGGAACTGGCGGCCTGCCGGGCAATGGCCGAAATCGGCATGATACCGCGCAAATCTCTCAATAATATTATCAAAAAAGCCAATTTCGATATAAAGCGCATAAATGAAATCGAGGCGGTTACCAATCATGATGTCATTGCCTTTGTTTCATCCGTTTCCGAATTTATCGGCCCCGATGCCAGATATATCCATTTCGGCATGACATCCTCCGATATTCTGGACACCGCTCTTTCGCTGCAAATGAAAAAAGCCGCCGATATAATTGACAAAAAAATTGCCTCAGCCCTGGATAAAATAAAAAACTTGGCCTTTAATAATAAAATGACCCCGATCATTGGCCGGACGCACGGTATCATCGCGGAGCCGACCACTCTGGGCCTGAAATTTGCCGTCTGGTATACCGAATTGGAGAGGGGACGAGTAAGATTCAAAGACGCCGCCGAAGCGGCTGCGGTGGGAGCGATTTCGGGCGCCGTCGGCAATTTCGCCAATATCGATCCCAAAATTGAGGCCCGTGTCTGCAAGTTGTTGGGACTCGGAGTCGATCCCGTATCGACTCAGGTCATACAGCGGGATCGCCATGCCGCTTATATCAACGCTCTGGCAATCCTGGCCTCCTCGCTGGAAAAATTCGCCACTGAAATCAGGAATCTGCAGAGAACCGAAATTGGAGAAATGCTGGAAGGTTTTGCGCCGGGGCAAAAGGGATCTTCAGCCATGCCGCACAAACGCAATCCTATTACGGCCGAGCGTATAACCGGCCTGGCCCGGCTGTTGCGCGGCTATGCCCTGTCGTCCATGGAAAATATTCCCCTCTGGCACGAGCGGGATATCGCCCACAGCTCGGTGGAGAGAGTGATACTTCCCGACAGCACTATTGCCGTAGATTATTCCCTGAAGATATTCAATGATGTTCTGGATAGACTGGTCATCGACGAGAAGCGGATGCAGGAAAATATTTATCGCTACGGAGGGATTGTTTTTTCCCAGCGGGTCCTCTTGCGCCTGACTGAGAAGGTCGGCAATCGGGATCGCGCCTATCTGATGGTTCAACGCAACGCTATGAAAGCCTATGAATCGTCCCGTGGATTCCGCGATTTAATCAAAAAGGATCGGGATATCAAGCAGTACATGACCGATGGCGAAATCGATGAATGCTTTGATCTTGGGTATTATTTCAAAA
>CALMKK010000373.1 GCA_937867135.1 uncultured candidate division Zixibacteria bacterium | reverse complement strand
GAGTTCAACGGACAATATTATCGGCCGCAAGAGATGGCGGCTCTTCAGTCGGAGATTCTAACTGCCGTTGAAAATGAATTTAGGCAATATCCCCATCTAGACGGTATCCCGGCCGATCAGATCGCCCGCATCCTCAATCGGAGATACGCCGCATTGGATACAATTTTGGAATTACTATCTGCCGAAGGGCGATTGATCCGAAAGAAAAACCGCTATGATTTGCCGGGCCGAAATATCAGCGTCACGGGCGACTTGAAACAGGCCGCTGATGAAATTGAGAGGGCTCTGAATGACGGGAAGTATTCTCCTCCTTCAATCGATGAATTGACGGCCAACAATAAAATCAAAAAAGATGCCTTTGAATATTTGATTAATAGCGGAAAAGCCATAAAAGTCGCCGGCGGATTAGCTTTCCATCGCGGCGCTTGGGATGATATAATGACAACGATCCGGGTCATGCTTGATACCGGCGAGACTCTGACCGTGGCCTCTTTGCGGGAAAAATTGGCCAGCTCCCGCAAATTTATCGTTCCCGTTCTGGAAGAGACCGATCGACTTAAAATAACTGTGCGGCAGGGGGATATCAGGGTCAAAGGAGAAAAATATGAGCGGAAATAATCTCTTTTACAACGGAAAGATTTATACGCAGGCCGACGGACTCCCCGTGGCCGATTCTATGGCCGTCAATGGAAATATTATAATCGCCGTCGGGAGTAATTTGCACCGAGATCCCGATTTCGTTTCCTATAAGAAAATTAATCTTCGGGGCCGGGCCGTAATCCCGGGATTGGTCGACGCTCATACTCATTTTTATTTTATGGCTATCTCACTCGGTAATGTTCACCTTGACGGGGCAGTTTCGATAAACGAGGTTCTTAATCGAATCGCGCGGCATGCCCGAAAATTGGCCAAAAATGAATGGGTCATCGGTGAAGGTTTCTCTCCCGACCAGTGGAAAAAATATATAATGCCGGACCGCTATTTACTGGACAACATCACCCGCGGCCGCCCGGCCGCCATATTTTCCAAAGATACTCATATGATGTGGGCCAATTCCAAAGCTCTTGCTCTGGGTGGTCTTACCAGGCATTCTCCCGATCCTGAGGGCGGGGTCATTGTCCGTTTTGAAAATGGCGAACCGATTGGAATTTTGAAAGAAATCCCGGCCTATTTCCCGGTTTTCAAAATGATAAAGAAACCTCCCAAAGCCAAAGCCGAAAAACTCTATCGGCGTGCTCTTGAAATGGCATATGCAAAAGGAGTTACGGCCGTTCATTCTTTTGACGGCCCCGATGCCTTGCCCTTCTTTGTCGAAAAGGCCGCCAAAGGGACTCTGGGCTTAAGAGTCAATTTCTATCCTCCCAATAAAATGTTGCCGGAATTAAAGGAAGCCGGCGTGAAAGCGCCATTCGGTAATGATTATCTGCGAATTTCCGGAATAAAAATTTTCGCCGACGGCGCTCTCGGAAGCCAGACCGCCCTCTGCTTTGATAAATATATCGGATCGAAACGCAATTTCGGCGTTGAAGTAACATCCAAAAAGGAAATATCGGCTCTGATGAAAAAGGCCGCCGCGATCGGTTTGCCCTGCGCCATTCATGCTATCGGCGATAAGGCTATTGCCAATGTTCTCGACTGTTTTGCTCATGCCCCTCGGCTCAAAAACGGCGCTCGCCACCGCATTGAACATCTCCAGATGATTCGTCCCTCCGATATTGCGCGGGTCAAAAAGCTCGGCATAATCGCCTCAATGCAACCGACCCACTGTCCATCGGACGTAAATCTGATAAAAAAATACTGGGGCAAGCGGGGCAAAAATTGCTATATATTCAATACTCTTCAAAAAAAGAATGTCCCGCTCGCGTTCGGCTCCGATGCCCCTATCGAGCCGCTCGACCCGTTGGCCGGTATACATGCCGCCGTCAACCGCTTCATCCCCGGAACAAAGAAATCTTTCTATCCCGATGAAAGAATTTCGGTCGCCCGGGCCGTTTTTGGTTTCACAACAGGTGCTGCCTATGCTGTCGGACAGGAATATGAGCGCGGTTATCTATTGCCCGGATACAAGGCCGATTTTGTCGTCCTTTCCAAAGATATCTATCAGATTCCCAAGACGGAAATAAATGGTGTAAAACCATTGGCAACAGTCTTTGACGGCCGTTTGGTCTATCACGATAAAAATTTCCGCCTTTCTCTTTGAGAACCGGAAGCGATTTATATTTGTTGATATTATTGTAATCAAGCCGTAAATTAATAAATACCCGAACGGGTATTACCATAAAGGCAGGGTGACAATATGTCAAAAGTAAAATCATTCTTTATTATTTTTCTTTGTATCCTTTCGGCCGGGATAGTACGGGCCGAAACACCGCCCCTTGATTCATCCGGCATTGAACCTCCGGCGCCGGCCGCGAGTCTGGTTTATATCATGGACATCGACGGCCCGATTGTTTCCACCACCACCGACCGCGTCCTTGACGCCATCGCCCAATCCGAAAAAAATCATGCCGATTTGCTGGTTATTAGAATGGATACTCCCGGCGGATTGACCGACGCCATGTGGCCGATCACCAAGGGAATTATGAATTCGGCCGTACCGGTCGCGGTCTATATCGCTCCGGCGGGTGCCCGCGCCGCCTCGGCGGGTGTCTATATAACGTATGCCGCCGCTATTGCCGCGATGGCTCCCAGCACCAATATCGGCGCCGCCCATGTCGTATCCGGAACCGGCCAGCCGATTGATTCGGTCCTTTCCGAGAAAATCATGAATGATGCCGTTGCGGCCCTCAAAGCGATGGCCGAGAGGAACGGCCGCAACGCCCAATGGGCCGAAGATGCCGCCCGAAAATCGGTTTCCATCACCAGTACCGAGGCGCTGAACCTGCATGTCATTAATTTCATCGCCGGTGATATGAATGACCTTCTGGCCAAGGCCAACGGTATGGAGGTGAATACGGTTTTGGGGAAGAAGACCATACGGCTTCCCAATCCTGTCCAGCGGCCGATTAAGCGGACTTTCATACAAGCCTTGCTGGAAGTTATCGCCAATCCCAACGTTGCTTTCATTCTCTTCTCGCTCGGCGGTCTCGGCCTGGTTCTCGAACTTTATAATCCCGGATCGATTTTGCCCGGCGTGGTCGGAGGCATCTGCATCATCCTTGCCTTCTACAGTTTCAGGACCTTGCCGATTAATTACGCCGGACTGCTTCTGATCATATTTGCCATTTTGCTTTTTATACTGGAGATAAAAATCGTGAGTCACGGACTTTTGACCGTCGGGGGGGTGATTGCCCTCATCTTCGGCGGCTTGATGCTGATAAACACCTCCGACCCGTCGCTGCGCATTTCCAAAACGGTTATTTTCTCGGTAGCGCTGGTGATCGGCGGATTTGTCGCTTTCGCTTTTACCTATGCCCTCAAGGCCCGCCTGGCCAAACCGACCACCGGTATCGAAGGGTTGCTCGGTCAGACCGGAGTGGTGAAATCCCGTATCGACAACATCGGCTATGTCTATGTCGCCGGGGAATTGTGGGAAGCGGCCGCCGATGAACCGCTTGAAACCGGAACGGATGTTATTGTCACGGAAGTCAAGGACCTTAAAATAAAAGTGAGGAGGAAATCCTGATATGAAAGAAACAGGAGGCGAATTGCCTTTAGTGGCCATTGGCGTAATAATATTTTTGTTGATCATAATATTATCGAATGCCATCAAGATTCTCCGCGAATATGAACGGGGAGTCGTTTTCCGGCTGGGACGTCTGATCGGCGCCAAAGGGCCGGGCATTATATTCCTGATTCCGATTGTTGATCGTCTGCTCAAAGTCGACCTGCGCACCATCACTTTCGATGTCCCCCCGCAGGATGTTATTACGCGCGACAACGTCTCGGTGAAAGTCAACGCCGTTCTTTATTTCCGGGTGATGGATCCCAACAAGGCGATTGTGGCGGTGGCTAATTTCTTCGAAGCGACCTCCCAGATCGCCCAGACCACCCTGCGCTCGGTCTTGGGACAGGTCGAACTCGATGAACTTCTGGCCAACCGCGAGAAGATTAATCAGGAATTGCAGAAGATTATCGATCATCAGACCGAACCGTGGGGTATCAAAGTCTCGGTCGTGGAAATCAAGAATGTCGACCTGCCGCCGGAGATGACCCGCGCCATCGCCCGCCAGGCGGAAGCCGAACGTGAGCGCCGCGCCAAGGTCATTCATGCCGAAGGGGAATTCCAGGCCTCGACCAAGCTGGCCGAAGCGGCGGCGATTCTGGGTAAGGAAGACAACGCTTTACAACTCCGTTATATGCAAACTCTAACCGAGGTTTCGGTCGGCAAGACCAATACCATTGTATTTCCGTTGCCGATCGACCTCTTCATGCCGTTTCTTAAGAAGTACGCTGACAAAGTGTAGCGGTTAATTTTGTATTTTGAAATCCCCTGTAGGGGCGGGCCTTGCGCCCGCCCTTGTTCGGCTTGATAAAAGTAATTTTGTAGGCCGAAATCTTCCGAGTCCCCTACTTCTTAGTCGGGACGACGGGGTTTCGGCTCTGATTTCCAAATAAGGGACTGAAGTATGAATACCAGTAATTCGGGCATATGGCGAAAGTTCATTAAGCATCTGCTGACAATTATCAACCTTTTCTTTATAATTTATTTGCCGGCCACCGGCGAAGATTTCATTTCTGTTATTCCCAGGCAGACTCATCAGAGCGGCTACCTGGCCGTTGCGGTTCTCGATGACGTCACTCATCAATATCTCCGGAATGTCTCCCTCTGGATTAAGGGTCAAAGCGAGCGTAACTCAGAGAGTTATGAATGTACCGGTTTCAGTCTCAAACCGGGAAATTATGAGATTCATGTCGGTCATACTGATTATTTCGGAACCGATATATACAATATTCCGATCGTGGTCGATTCGCTTACCGATCTGAAAATATATCTCACGAAATACTTGGAGCCGGATTCGCAGGCTAAGGGCAAGAAGGAGCCGGTTTATGATATTTCAATGCACCGTCTTATTGACCCTGTTCCGGGTGATTTTTACGGCAAGGTTTTTGACCGGCGAACCGATCTGCCGGTTTCTAACGCCGAAATAAAAATACCGGATACGAAATATATCGCCCGCTCTGATATCCACGGGATATTCTGGGGGAAGGATATCCAATTGAAAGATACTTGTCTGGAATGGACTATCACTCATGATGATTATGAAACGCTGCATATTCAGACCAAAGGTGCTGATTCTTCGTATCCAATTCGAATCATGGGCCACCTCGAAGCGAGAAAACCGCGCGCTTCCGGAGATAGTGCGGTCGGTCCTAAAATGGCCCGATTTGCCTTTACACATTTGAGCGGCGGCGGTATCATAAAGGTAATCGGGTATGATTGTCGCAAAGGCAGTTCGACCGAGGTAAATCTGGAGGAAGGGGAAGCGTTTGGTCCCTATAAATTTCTGCGGATTATAGATGATTCGACGGTGGAAATCAGCTATAATAATACTGTTTATGTCCTGCCCGGAAAGCCGGGAGACATCTATGCTGACGGAGGAACTGTTTTGATAGGGCGCTCTGACGTCTGCTTTATAGAAAAAGTCATAGACGGTGCAGCAAGATTCTGCTTGCGGCGGATTGACTGATCAAAATCTTCTTGATGCGAAACCCCGTAATTCCCATTTCGCGGGAATTCCGCGGTTTCGACATCTTTTTCTGATTCGCCAATAACACAACCTTTTTGGTGTTAATCCCTTCATTATACAGTTATATGGAGCGCCGTTTCAATGCGGAAATAATTATGCCATTTTGTCTCAGGAATATTTTGCGCAAAGCCTGCCACGCATTGTCCCACATTCCTCAGTCTCGCGCAATTTCTTCTCGAATGACCAAAATCAGTTTTGCTCTTGAATTCGAACCCATTATGATTGACTCATATGATTGACTCAAATGAAGTCCTTCAACCAAATCTGTCCCAAAGATTTATGGAGTCTATCTGCCCTTATTTCAAGAATTCAAGAAAATTTACCAAAACAAACCCACCTCTCCATAATTCCCTATGCATCATACACTTCCGCAAAATTGCTCATGGCTTCGTTTCTGTTTTGAGTTCTGATTCTGTTTGCAGGACAACACCTTACGCCATGCCGCCACGATTTTATAAATATTATTGCTTTTAGATTATATGGTTCATTTATTGAATAAGGATTGAATGGAGGTTGGCCGGGCCCCGTGAGGCGGGCGCCGCGAGCCTGAGAAACCCGTCAGCCGAATGAACGGGCAGGTAGGATACCTGCCGCGCACGGCAACTACATTTTACCTTTGAAATAGTGGCTTTTTCGATATTGATTGCAAAAAGGAAGAAATCAGAGCATGAAAGATATCGAAATCCATGTTGAGGACGCAGGAATTTTGGTCTGAAAGCATAAATATGTACAAAAGAGGAATATGAGGAAAAAGGCAATCTATTTTTTGAATCAGTCCTCGTCCGTGATAAAATGGAGAAAAAGACTGGATGAAACTGAAAAAACTGCAATAGTAATTATTCTAATTACTTTGGCAATGATTGGGTGCTCACCCGCAATGACTCGTGTTTATTTTCAAAACACAAGATTAACGCCACAACCAAAGAATTTTCAAATAAAAATCTATGCTGATAAAAAGCCCACCTGCCCATATACAGAAATTGGCATGCTATCCGCAAGACAAAGGAATAAATTTATCTCAATGCAAGAAATGATTGAATCATTACAGCAGGCGGCCCGAGATATGGGCGGC
>CALMKK010000372.1 GCA_937867135.1 uncultured candidate division Zixibacteria bacterium | reverse complement strand
GCGGCGGCATCATCGAGGACCGCCACCCGGACAATATCGCACCCTTCGTCAATAAGCCGTCGGATTTGCGCCACGGTGATTTCGACATCGCGGGTATCGGTGGTGGTCATCGATTGCACGGCAATCGGGAATCCGCCGCCGATAATAACCGGCCCGATTTTGACTGCGCGGGTTTTTCTTCGTATCGGAGGGTATTTAAGTTCCATATATATATGTTGACCTGTCGGAATTATTGCGTAATTTACCTGTTTTACGAGTAATATCAACCGAAAGTTGGCTGGAGTTGATTTTAAGAATATTCGGCACGATTGCCCTGGCGGCGATTCTGGTTTTGGGATACTTGTTTATCAGGGATCGCAACCGGGCCAAGGAAGAAGCGATATACCGTCATTATGCGACGGTCATCACGGAAACCTCGCTGGCGGCGGAGCTTTATCGTCATAGACCGGATTCGTTTTTAATTGTCCGCGATTCAATTTTGCGCAAATATAATGTGACGCTTGACCAAATGAGAAATCTGGCGGAAAAGTATAGGGCCAATCTTGAGCAGACGGCTGATATGTGGAAGATGGTGAGCGAAATGACCGATTCGGTGGTGAAGATTGAGGATTCGTTACTGAAAGAGCGGATCAAACTGGCTAAGGATTCGGCCAAAATAGACAGCCTTTAGATTTCCTCAGATTGAAAAGCGGCGGGAAAGTGCTCCAGTTTTCCCCTCAAAACAGTAATTAAATCAAACCGGTAATCAAAACCGGTAAGGCAATTTTCAGAGATATACTGCTCGGCGGCGAGGGTCAGGTTGGCTCTTTTGCGGCGGTTTACTCTGGCGGCCGGATGCCCGAACGGCTCGGATTTTCCCCCTTTAACTTCGACAAAGCAGATAGTGTTTCCTTTGAGGGCGATCAGGTCGATTTCTTTGCGGCCGAGATGAATATTCCGCGCCAGGATTTTATAGCCATCGGCAACGAGGAAATTTTCCGCTTGCTTTTCGTAGCGGTTGCCGAGAGTGCGGCGGTTTTTAAGCGGGGCGGGGGGCAAGACTATTTCAGGATTTCTTCGACCGGGCGGAAAGTGCGGCGATGGATTTCGGTCGGGCCGTTGGTTCGAAGTTCATTTAAATGCTGGGGAGTGGGATAGCCGCGGTGAACAGAAAAGGAAAATTCAGGATAAATTTCCTGATATTTATCCATAATCCGATCCCGGGTAACTTTGGCAATGATCGAGGCGGCTGAAATCGAAGCGCAGAGAGCATCGCCGCCGATAATGGCGAATTGCGGAAAATCGAGATTGGGGATGGTGTAGGTACCATCGACCAAAATAAACTCCGGTTTGGTTTTGAGGGCGGTCACGGCTTTGCGCATCGCCAGAAGCGAGGCCCGCAGGATATTGATTTTGTCGATGGTAAGATTGTCGATCACGCCGACGGAACAGATGGCGCCGGAGGCGGCAATCTCATCGAATAGCAGGTCGCGCCGTTTGGCGGACAGCTTTTTGGAATCATCGAGCCCCTCGATAATCAGACCTCTGGGGAAAATGACGGCGGCGGCGACTACCGGCCCAGCCAGAGGGCCGCGCCCGGCTTCATCGACTCCGGCGATATAGTTATACCCTTTCTCAAACAGAGATTTTTCGACCTGCTCCAGATTGGGGAGCATTTCGAAGGAACGGTTCAGTTTCAGCAAATTGGGCATGAGGCTATCACCATATTTAATATAAGGCCTTCCGTCTTTTATTCAAGCGGTTTCTATTATTGTCTATCGGCCGCCGCTATGCAATTAATAATGGAAATATTATCTGTTTGGCAATGTCAATCTTTTCGCAGGACGGCCCTCCACATTCCGATTGCCTTTTGACGCGGATTTATTAGATTAAATGGTCAAAGTTGTCAAATTTTACAGGAGAATGATAATGACGGCGCTGGAAAAGCTATCTAAACTTGCGAAAGAAAAGAAGATTGAATATATCGACGTGAAATTCTGCGATCTTCCGGGAGAATGGCACCATATAACACAGCCGATAGCAAGTCTGAAGGCCGATTTGTTCGAAATCGGGGTGGGGGTCGATGGTTCGTCGCTTCCCGGTTTCGCCCGCATCGAGCGGGGGGATATGCTGGTGGTTCCGGATCCGGAGACGGCTTTTATTGATCCGTTTTTTGAAAAGCCGACGCTCTCATTTATCTGCGATATCATGGCGGTTGACGGCGGGATTGAACCGTTTCTGCGCAATCCGCGTCGGGTGATTCGCGATGCCGACAAATTCCTGAAGAAGCTCCTGCCGGGGACAGATGCGATTCTGGGGCCGGAGTTCGAATTTTATCTTTTTGAAGATGTTCGGTTCAGTCAGGGGCCGCGCGAAGGGTATTATTTTATCGATTCCGACGAGGCAGAGTGGAACGCGGCCGGGCGGGAAGGGACCAACAATCTGGCGTACAAAGTTCAGTACAAAGGCGGGTACCATGTGGCGCCACCGAAGGACCAAACTTTTAACCTTCGCTCCGAAATCACGACGCTTCTAGCCGAGGTCGGCATTCCGATAAAGTATCATCACCATGAAGTCGGCGGGGCGGGGCAACATGAAATCGAGACGACGATGGATACGATGGTCAGGGTGGCGGATCATTCGATGATGGTTAAATATATAATCAGGAACCAGGCGTTTCGGCGGGGGAAATCGGCCACTTTTATGCCGAAACCGCTGTTCAACGAGCCGGGGAGCGGCATGCATGTGCATCAGTTTCTGGCGAATAAGAACGGTTCGATTTTTTATGATAAAAAAGGGCCGGCGATGCTTTCCAAGATAGGGCTGTATTATGTCGGCGGTCTTTTGAAGCATGCCCCGGCGCTTCTGGCTTTCACTAATCCGTCGACCAATTCCTACAAGCGCCTGATTCCGGGGTTCGAGGCCCCGGTGCGGGGAACCTACTCGGTAGGGAACCGGACCGCCTGTATCCGGATACCCGGCTATTTGCGCAATCCCAAACATCATCGCCTGGAATTCCGTCCTCCGGACGGCACCTGCAATCCGTATCTGGCCTATGCCGCGATGATTATGGCCGGTCTGGACGGGATTCAGAATAAGATTGATCCGGGCGAACCGTTCAACAAAGATATTACCCATCTGCCCGAAGCGGAACTGGCCAAGATTCCGCTTCTGCCGACATCACTGACCGAGGCGCTCGATGCATTGGAGAAAGATCACAAGTTCCTTCTCAAAGCCGGGGTTTTCACCGAGGATTTGATTGAAACCTGGGTAACCCTGAAACGGCGCGATGTGGAGCAGTTGCGGGTCCGCCCGCATCCGTGGGAGTTTTATTTGTATTATGATAAGTGATGGGGGATGAGCGAAAGCCTGCGGAATATTCTGAAGACACGGCACGCCGTGTCAGTAGGAATAGTCAGAATTGCTTAAGACAAGGAGATGTGCGAAAAAAAGATGTCGGGTTTCTCTCCCGACCTGAGATCGGGATCGGAACCCGATTTTTGCACTGAGCGTAAGAGAATCGCCAGTTCATCGCTCGCTAAGGAACCGACGGAACTTCAAAATACAATCGAGCAAAGTGGCGGGTCACGCTTTTTTGCCGGTAGCGAAAAATCTAAGACCCACCGCAACTTTAAAATAATGGAAAGCCGGTGGCTTTCTCTGAAGACACGGCACGCCGTGTCACTACGAATCAGCTTTCAATGAGATAAAGAAATTTTATCCTTTCCGGCTGAGCACCATGGCGGCGGCCTGGCAGGTCGGCATGATACGGACCTGGTGGATATTCACATGCGGCGGACGGGTGACGCAGAATAGAATCGCTTCGGCCACATCGGCGCCGGTCAAAGGCTCCACATTTTGATAGACTTTGCCGGCGCGCTCTTTGTCGCCGTGAAAACGAACCATCGAGAATTCGGTCTCGACCATGCCGGGATCGACAGCGCTGACTCGGAGCGGGGTATCAACTAGATCAATCTGCATCCCTTTGGTGAGGGCGTCGACCGCAAACTTGGTGGCGCAATAAACATTTCCGGCCGGGTAAACTTCGTGGCCGGCGATTGAGCCGATATTGACAATATCCCCTTTCCCCCGGGCGACCATCCCGGGTATCACGGCCCGGCTGACATAAAGTAGCCCCTTGACATTGGTGTCAATCATCTCATCCCAATCGGATAGTTTCCCCTCGTGGAGTTTGTCCAACCCCCGGCTCAAGCCGGCGTTATTGATAAGAATATCAATTTTCTGCCATTTATCGGGAAGAGCCATGATTTTCTTCTCGACCTCCGGCTGGTTGCGGACATCGAGCTGAAAAGTAAAAATATCGACTTTGTGCTGTTTAATCAGTTCTGCGGCTAAATTTTCAATTTTTTCCAAGCGGCGGGCGGCGAGAATGAGATTGGCGCCGTTTTCGGCAAAACACCGGGCGGCGGCCTCGCCGATGCCGGCGGAAGCCCCGGTGATTAGTGCGATTTTATGGGACAGCAATTTCATATAATTCCAATCCTTTTTCGGTGATTAATTTTCTTTTGCCAAGTTATACGGGCGGGGGGAGTCTGTCAAGGACTGAGTAATAGGCGTCTGACCATATAGAATCTGGAACAGATTTTATGGTGAACCCCCCATATTTTTAAATTGGGTCAAATGCAATAATATCAAATCTCAGTATTTGCACAGCCAGTTATATTATTGCTATGCAATAATATAACCTGGGTGTGTTGAAAAACAGGACGGGTCCGGACAGGGGCACAGTATATGCAAGTTCGGAGATTGAAGAAAGTTAACATTTCCCAGTCCGGGGTCGATAATATATGAGGGCGATCTTTGAGGACCCTTCCGATTCCGACCGGGCAAAGGAAAGGCACCCGAGATGGCTTCAAAGAAGAAGAACACTATATTGATGCCGCGCAAAATATATTGGCATCTATATAGTCTGCAGAACCTGAGCAGTGAAAAATTCATTAGGGTGGTTGATAAGGTCCTAAGAAAAGAATTTCAACTGATTAAATAGCGGATTGGGCCCGACACCCCCTTATGACTTTAGTATCAATTTTTTATTGACAGACTTGGCCCGGCAACGTATCTTCGGTCGATTTCGTGGTTTTGATATGGACATCCCCCGGTTAGCGGGCAGTTAGTCGACAAGATAGGGAAAGGTTATGCTGAATAAGAAGCTCTCTTTTATGCTTATTACCGATAGCCGGGATAAGCTTCGTCATTTTCAATTATCTTACCGGGTTATCCTGGCGTGTGCCATATTGGCCGCCTTCCTGTTCATCACAAACATCCTCCTTACGACCTCATTTGTCAAATCTCAAGTTTCCGCGATGGAAATAAAGAAACTGAAGGCGGAAAATGAGCAATTGACGAGGAAGTTTGAATCGTTGCATGGCAAGGTATCGGAAATAACGGCTATCTACGACCAGCTGGTGGAAAAAGAAGTTGTTATCAGAAATATATTCAATTTGCCGGAAATTGACCCCGAGGAGCGCCAGTTAGGAATCGGCGGTCCGACTATTACCACGAGTTACCGGACAGTCTCCGGAGCGGTCAAGGCGGCGACATCGACCGAAACTCAGGTGGAATCGCTTTTACGTTTGGCGAATTTTGAGAAAGAAAAATATCAGGAAGTCTATAGCACCCTGGAAAAGAAGAAGGATCAGCTTGACCATACCCCGTCAATTATGCCGGTTCGCGGTGGTTATATATCCCGTGGATTCGGGATAATGACGGATCCGTTTACCGGCAACCGTCAGCCTCACACCGGGATAGATATTGCCAACCGAACCGGGACACCGATTTTTGCGCCGGCCGACGGTCTGGTAACAATCGCCGGTTTTTCAGGCAGTGGGTTGGGTAATATGGTGGAACTGAGTCATGGCAGCGGCCTGGTTACCCGTTATGGTCATATGAGTCGGGTGAAAGCGGTCCGCGGCCAGTTAGTTACTCGCGGCACCCTGATCGGCTATGTCGGTTCAACCGGCTATTCAACCGGCCCGCATTTACATTATGAAGTTATAAAGAACGGAACTCCGGTCAACCCTATGGATTATATTGTGAATTTGAATATTTGATTTATAGATAGTTAAAGTTTTAAAGGCCCCAATCGGAAGCATAAACTGATTGGGGCCTTTGCTTTGGTCGAATTTAAATTCCCCATCTCGAATTTGCGCCCTTTTATGGTTGCGGCGCATCTCTTTAATTAATAATGAATTAGGACGAATTTAAGAGTCTAATCAAAATAATATTGGTATTTATCGGGCGGCTAAATCAATAAATACGATAAAGTGCAGATTTTTTGGAACAATGGCAAAAATGGCTTGTTTAAATTTATAAAATATACTAAACTTGTCTATAATATCCTATTTAAAATAAGAGGATGATATGAGAACCTCTGCGGCCAAAGTTGGAAAGAAAGTCGAAGCTGTCGAAGAAGACGACCGCTTTGAAAATGAAACCAAGGAAATTATCGCCCGGATAAAGAAGGGTGACAATAACGCTTTTGCCGATTTGGTCAAGCTTTATCGCAATCAGGTGGCGTCTCTGGCCTATAAAATGGTCGGCGATTATGACGAAGCGGCCGATATTATGCAGAATGTTTTTGTCAAGACCAGCCGCAATATCTGGCGTTATGACGAAACCAAGAAATTTTACACCTGGCTGTACCGCATCACGGTCAACGCCTCGATAGATTATATGCGTAAACATCACCGGTATCATCACGAATCGATCGATAATATTCCGGAAAAAACCGATGATCGTCACGACACGCCGGAAATGTCATATCAGAGGGAACGGCTTCGTCAGTATATCGACGAGGCGACCGGTTCTCTCAATGATAAGCAACGGTCGGCTTTTATGCTTCGGGATGTCGACGGCTGTCATATTGACGATGTTGCGAATATAATGAATATGCCGGAGGCGACCGTGCGCTGGTATCTGCATCGGGCCCGAGCCAAGATAAGAAAAGAACTTTTAAAGAAATGCCCGCAGTTGTTGATTACACTGGGGTTTAAATAGACCCGGTCTATCGTCTTATTTCATTAAAGAGTCATATCTCCGATCGGAGAAATCTGTTGCGTTTTTCCGTCAAAATTCCATTTTATGGGTAAATTGCCATGCCTGAAACAAAAGAAATAAATCTGAAAATAAGCGGCATGCATTGTGCCGGGTGCGCCTCGGGCATCGAGAACGGCCTGAAACAATTGGACGGCATAAAACTGGTGCAGGTAAATTATGCCATGGGAACCGGTCGGGTCGATTTTGAACCGGGCAGGGTCGATGAGAATTCCATTTTTCATACCATAAGTGATTTGGGATACGGGGCCGAGCCGGCCGAAAAGGCCGGGGATACATTTGCGGCCGAACTGGCAACGGCCCGCCGCAATTTATTCTGGGCGGTGGTTTTTGCCGCGCCAGTGATAATAATCAGCATGGGGCTGATGCTTACAAAGGCCGAGGTTTTGAGTCATGGGGCCGAAGGGATTCTTCTGTTTCTTTTGACGACGCCGGTTTTATTTTATGCCGGACGGGAGATATTCAGCGATGCCTGGTTGCAGACCGGTCACCGGCGCGCCAATATGAATTCTCTGATTGCGCTGGGGTCGCTGGCGGCGTACCTGTACAGCGCTATCGTTTTGATATCGTTTTTCTTGACCCACCGGCACGGTGAAACCCATTTTTATTTTGAGACGGCGGCGGCGATTGTCGCATTGATTCTGCTCGGCCGTTATCTGGAAACAAGAGCGAAAGGAAACGCCCGCGATGCGATCGGGGCATTGCTCAGGCTTCGCCCGGAAACCGCGACGGCGGTCATTAAGGATGAGGAAGTCTCGATTGCGATAAATGAAATTAAGCCGGGGATGACACTGAGTGTTAAACCGGGGGAGAAGATCGCCGCCGACGGCACGATAGTGACGGGGAAACCATCGGTGGATGAATCGATGTTGACCGGCGAGGCGACGCCGGTCGATAAAAATGACGGTGATGAAGTTATCGGCGGGTCGGTTAACGGCAATACCGCCTTTCGCTTTGAGGTGACCGGAACCGGAGATAATACTTTTCTGGCCGGGATAGTCCGGCTGGTTTCCGAGGCCCAGAATCGCAAGGCCCCGGTTCAGCGGCTGGCGGATAAGATCGCCGGAATTTTTGTTCCGACGGTTCTTCTGATTGCCATTGCGACTTTCGTACTATGGTATATTTTTGATCCCCACAATGCGATGCTTCTCAAAGCTCCGGTGGCGGTCTTGATAATTGCCTGTCCCTGTGCGTTGGGATTGGCGACTCCAACGGCGATATTGGCCGGGACCGGGTGGGCGGCAAGGCGCGGCATTTATATTCGCGGCGGGGATATTCTGGAAAAAGCGGTTAAGACCAATCATGTGATTTTTGATAAGACCGGAACCCTGACCGAAGGGCATTTTGAAGTTTCGGCTTTTCGGGCGGCGGAGGAAACAGATGAAAGAGTTCTTTTCGAATTGGCGGCATCGGCCGAAGCCGGCTCGCAACATCCTCTGGCGGAAGCGATTGTGGAAAAGGCGAAATCGCTGGATACCCGACTGACACCGGTCCATAACCTGAAAGAATATCCGGGATTCGGGGTTAAGGGTGAGGTTGATGGCAAAATGATTGTGGTGGGGAATCTGGTTACTCTTCAGAAAGAGGGAATAAATACGGAATCGCTCGTGGCCCCGGCGGAAGAAGAGATGGCCAAGGGGAGAACGGTTGTTTTTGCCGCCGCTGACGGCATGGCACTGGGGTATTTTGCTCTTTCGGACAAGATAAAGGATGAGGCCGGGGAAGTTATAAATAAGATACAAGCGGGCGGCCGCGAAGTGATAATGTTGACGGGTGATAATATTAAAACGGCCAAAGGGGTCGCCACGGAACTGGGTATCAAAAAATTTGAGGCCTCGGTGCGGCCGGATCAGAAGGCGATCATAGTCGAAACCTACCGGCGCGCCGGAAATAATGTGATGATGGTCGGCGACGGCATCAACGACGCCCCGGCGCTGGCGGCGGCCGATATCGGGGTGAGTCTGGGAAGCGGGACCGATGTGGCGATGGAATCGGCCGATATAATTCTGGTCCGCGACGATCTTCATACGCTTCTCGAGGCGCTGGAGATTTCGCGACTGACTTTTCGGACGATCAAGCAGAATCTTTTCTGGGCGTTTTTCTATAATGTAATCGGAATTCCGATTGCGGCGGGAGTGCTGTATCCGATTCTGGGCTGGGGCCTATCGCCGATTATCGCCGCCGGAGCAATGGCGTTTTCATCGCTTTTTGTAGTGACCAATTCGCTGAGGTTGATGCGGACAGGGACAAATGTGGTTTGATAATTCTCTTGCCGTGTAATAATGCTGTTGGGGCATTCCTTTTTTGACTTAAGTAGCAGACGATTAATTATTGTTTTTCAAAGCATTATTGAGTATGCATACTGAAGTGACTAAATTTGACTCTTAAGAGGAGCATCCCTGCTATGCATACCAAACAGCTTTTTGCAATCCTGATATTTTTATTTATTGCTTTTTCCGCCCTGCGTGCCCAGCCGATTTTATCCACAGAATACCAATTCGCTTATTTCGACAGTGTCGGGCGATGCCACATTATTTTGGGCGAAGAAGAATTGCGGAAATTGGAGAGCGGTTTGTTGCGTCATCTGTTTGAAGAAGACGGAAATTTCTGCGATTCACTTCGAATGGATAAGAATGGTTATGTAAAGGTCTCCTATGATCCTGGCATATATCCCGGAGACCAATTCTCGGTTCAAAAACCGACTCTCCGGGGCGACGGCCGCTATGTAAATGTGAAAGTTATCGGCATTTATTATCATCCATTGTATGATTATCAGAGGATTATTCCCCCACGAGTGGAAATTTGGGCCGAGCCTCTGGATGATATCGCCGGAATGGACGGATATTTAATTGCGAGGCTTTATAATCATCAGCCGGCACCGCAAAAACTTGACGGGGAAACGATCCCCGACGATATATTTCAGAAAATTTCCTTTGCCGCTTTGGATTGGTATAGAAGTACGAATGCGGAAAACAAACGTGAGATAGATTCGTTGAATAACACGCGGCGCGGAGAATTGCTGAAAGAAATTCTTTCTATTCAACCCTTCAATTCAAAATCTGGTCACAGTCGATTTGATAAATATTATTTGGCACTGTTTCGCTCCGGTTCCGGTTATGGCGATACATCGGTTTGTCTGATATTTGATGATAAGGGAGTGAATTTAGGGAGTCCGAAATTCAAAAGTCCGACCAAAACAATCTGCATTGCCGGTGTAACCGATCTCCACGGTGACGGCAATAACCAGGTTGCCCTTGCCTGCGGAGAAAACCGCGGGGGAATCGGCGGTATGATTTTATGCGGGAGACTTACCGATGACGGCCACTGGGTATTGGAAGAAGAAAATAGAATATATACCATTTGGGAAGGCGCCGGAGGGAGCGAGGCTTTCCCGTGTACCAAATAATAAAATAATGAAAGCCGATGGGCGATTGGACTTATTATGATAAGCACCATTATCGGTCTGGGTAATATAGGCAAGAAGTATACAGGGACAAGGCATAATCTGGGATTTGAAATATTGGATCGCCTGGCCAATAGTTGGGGAATAAAACCGGGCCTGTCCGACGGCGATTATTATTATGCGGAAAAGAGGCTGCGTGATAGGACTATCCGCCTTATCTGGCCGACCACATATATGAATAATTCAGGGCTGGCGGTGGCTCAGGTCGTTGAGCATATTCAATTGTCGCCCAATGAGTTACTTGTTGTTTATGATGATTTTGTCCTGCCTCTGGGGCGGTTGCGAATTCGTCCGGAGGGGTCCGACGCGGGGCATAACGGAATGGCTTCAATAATTTATAATCTGAATACCGAATTGATAGCCCGTCTCAGGATGGGGGTGGGGCCGGTTCCTCCGGATGTCGATCCGGTTGTATTTGTCCTTAGCCGGTTCGAGGAAAAAGAGTTGCCGGATAAGAACAAAATGCTTGATAAAGCGGCAGAGAGTGTGTTATATTTGCTGGAACATAACATCGCCGAGGCGATGAATATATATAACCCTGCTCCGGAAGAGGCATAATTTCGGGGCCGTTTTAAACCTTAAACGTCCGTAGGGAGGACATTGATGCGTCTTTATGAGACTACCTTTATTTTGAGTCCCCAGGCCGACGAGGCCACTTTTGATCGCCAGATCAAAGCTGTTTCTGATGTTATCCATCGCTATGAGGGGAAAGTGGTTCGGGAGAGCCGCTGGGGTATCCGGCGACTGGCCTATCCGATCAAACGATTTACCCAGGGTTTTTACACCCGGCTCATCTTTGAGGCCAATCCTCAGGTTTTAAAAGAGTTAGAGCGGTTTTACAAGATCGAAGAACCGTATATTCGCTATTTGACGGTGCTTTTCGAGGGCAGTTTGGAAGAGCGATACGGCGCCCTCGACGAGGGATATGCTCCGGCCGCGGCGGCCGTGACCGCACCGGCGGCGGTTGTGGAGCCGGCGGTTGAAAAGCCGGTTGAGAAAAAAGTTGAAGATATTGAAACCAAGAGCAACACCAAATACGACGAAGAAGATATCTAAACATCAAAGGAATCGTAAATGGGACAAGCGAGACTTCCATACTTGAATAAGGTAATGATGGTCGGCAATATTATCCGTGATCCGGAACTGCGCTATACCACGTCCAATATCCCGGTCGCCAATTTCCGCATCGCCGCCAACCGGCGGTATCGGGACGGCAACGGGATGATGAAGGACGATGTTTGTTATATCGGCGTGGTGGCCTGGCAGGATCTGGCGGAGCAGTGTGTCGAGCATCTTAAGAAGGGCTGTACGGTCCTGGTGGAGGGAGAACTGAAGAGCCGGAGCCGGAATGAAAATGACGGAACCCGGCGCAGTTTTGTGGAAATTCGCGCGCAACAAATTCAGATCTTGAACCACCGCGATGAAAATATCACGCTGGCGGAAAAAGAAGGGACGACCGATCTGGCGACGGCCGTCGATCATGAGCATGGCGCTACGGAGGCTTCGCCGGTAGCGGCCGCGATGGTCGATTCGGATGCCCCTTCCAACAATTATGATTTTGAGGAGAATTCACTTTAGATGAGACAGAATTTATCACAGGAATATGACAGAAGAAGACGGCGGGTATGCCGTTTCTGCGAAGATAAGATCAAGCATATCAGTTATCACGATGAACGGCTCTTGCGGCGCTTTGTCAATGAGCGCGGCAAAATCGTACCGCGGCGGATTTCCGGCAATTGCGCTTTGCATCAGCGGATGCTGACGGCGGCCATCAAGAGGGCCCGTCATATCGCCATAATGCCGTTCACCAGCGAGATTTACCGTTAAGGGTCCCGCGGCCCGAGGCATTGGGATGACGGAATGGCGCCGCATCGAACCGTTTTTCAATCTAGGCGGTCTATTCGTCATTCTGGTGTTTCCGATAGCGATGAATCTGCCGGTTCTGGGCTATTTAATTGAAACGGCGGCTCTGGCTTTTGTCATTCTTTTCGCTCTGCAAAGGAGGCAGTTATTTCTGGCGCTCGGTTCCATAGGTTCGGCGGTGATAGCATCGCTTTTATTCGGTCCCAGTCCGCTCCTGTTGGGAGTATGGGCCCTGGTGATAATTCCGGGGACAGTCTTCGGACGGCTGGTGCGGAACGGTGTTACGCCGGGACGGACCCTTGTCGTGGCCATGATAATTACCGCCGCGATTTCCCTTTTTATTTTCGCGAGCGAAAAAAAGTTGCTGATGGAATCGATGGACGAAATGCAGAAATGGGTTCAAACGACCTTGACTGCGGATTCGGGATCAATAGATGAGAAAACCGATATGATCAGCTGGGCGAACAACGTGGCGGCGGTCATCAAGCGGCTGATGCCGGCATTGATGGTTCTCTCCGGCGTCATGCAATTGTTTGTTTCGGTCATGGCGGTAATAATATTACTGCGCGGGACCGGCCAATTTGCGCCGTCGCTGGGCAGTTACCTGTTCTGGAAGATATCATTCAATTATATGTATGTGACCGGCATTTTCATGGCGGTGCGATTGGCGGCCGGCGGCTCGTTGCAGGTAATCGCGGATAACTTCCTGGTTGTCATGGGAGTAATTTATGCGGTTTTCGGATTTTCGCTCATCGAATATTTCTTGCGACGGATAAAGGCCTCGATTTTTTTGAAATTGATTTTTTATATTGGCTTTGTGTTTCTGCAATTGCCGGGGTTGGTTTTTGCGGCGGTGCTGGGAATGTTCGACAGTTATTTTGATTTCCGGCGGGTCAAGGCCAAAATGATCGGATAGAGTATAATTAATTGGAAAGGATAGAGAAATGAAAGTGATTCTTCGTCAGGATGTCACGGACCTCGGCAAGGCGGGACAGACCATTGAGGTCAAAGGAGGTTATGGGCGGAACTTTCTTATTCCCCGTAACCTGGCTATTCCGGCCACCAAAGCGAACCTGCGCGCGATTGGCGAAATCGACAAGCAGAATCAGATTCAGGAACGGAAACGCCGTCGGACCGCCGAGCAGCTGAAAGACAAACTGGAGAAAATTTCCTTGACAGTCGAAGTGCTGGTAGGCGAAGAGGATAAAATTTTCGGTTCGGTTACATCGCAAAATATCAGCGAGCACTTGATTGCCCAGGGGATGGAAATAGACAAGCGCAATATCCTTTTGGAAGAGCCGATTAAGTCACTCGGGGTTTATACGATTCCTGTCAAAGTTGATAAGGATGTTATCGCCAATATAAAGACCTGGGTGATCAGGAAGGCATAAGAATGAGTATGCTGGAAGTGAAGGTTGATGGACTGGCGCTGGATATGACCACCAATTCGCCGGTGGTAATCCTGGCCCCTATCAATCTCAATAAAGTTCTGCCTATCTGGATCGGGCACTCGGAAGCCTGGGCGATAGCGATGGAACTCTCCGGAATCGGGTCCAAGCGGCCGATGACCCATGATTTGCTGAAGGCGGTCATTGCATCGCTTTCGGCGCAGTTGGAGAAAGTCGAAATCACCGAATTGAAAGATCAGACTTTTTATGCCCGGTTGCTTCTCAACGTTTCGGGGACAATCCTCGCCATTGATGCTCGTCCGTCCGATTCGATTGCCCTGGCGCTGAAATGGGGCGCCCCGATTTACGCCGAAGAGGGATTGTTCAACCTTCAGGAGGGTGAACAAAAAATCGATTTGAGCAACGATCCGGAATCTCTGGCCGACCGACTGAAGAAAATTAACCCCGAGGACTTTGGGAAGTATTCATTATAGTGGCGAAACATTGGCCCAAAATATCGCTGGTATTGAGCCTCGTATTGATGGTTCTGCTGTCCGTCAATCTGAAGGCCGCGGAGCATCAGTCATTCACTCAAGGGCATAAGCTTCTGCTTGAAAGGAAGTATTTCGAGGCCTATCGATATTTTTCGGATTTATACGCGGCCGGCGGCGATTCGGAGATGGCTCCGGTTTATCTTTTTTACAAAGGAAAAGCCGGATATTACGCCGGTTACCTGGAACCGGGCGCCGAGGCGTTTCATCTTTTAATCAATCATTATCCGCGATCGCCTTATATCGCCTATGCCTATTATTTTTTGGGAAATATCCAGTA
>CALMKK010000371.1 GCA_937867135.1 uncultured candidate division Zixibacteria bacterium | reverse complement strand
GACACGCCGAAGATCGACTGCCCGATAAATCCGGCAATCGCCGGAATCAGCGCCAGAATCATGACATACTGGGAATACATCTGGCCGGTCGTGAGCGGTTCATTCTTGATGACCTCCCACTCCTTCGCCGGCGTGAGCAGAATATTTTTCGCTCTTTCTACGACATTCATAATTTCCTCCGCAACAGTTTTAGATTCGAATTTGTCGGAATCAGTAATGATTCTAACCTGTAAAATCTAAATCAGAATCCCTTCCGTCCAGCCCCGCCTGATCAATTCAATCTTGTCTTTATCGCATGTCCCCAAATGGTACTGCTTGTCCGCAAACTCAATGTGATGCGCCACCGGCTTGAGGCTTATTTCTTCCTTGAAAAATTCCATTCTCTTGGCCTGAATAATTCGGAGCCCGGTCGCATCCACCGCCACCGGGTCGGTGCCGACCAACAGCCCGCCGTAGTTCCAGACATATTTTTTGTCAAAATGATGCGGCCCCAGAATATGAAACTGCGGCGTCAGCATCACCAGTACATTCAGGCGGGTTTTCCCCTTTATCTCCGGCTTCAGCCAGATCGAGCCCAGACTCGCGCAGGAATTATCATGATATTCCCACGGCTGCGGCGCGAACATGATATAATTTTTGATCAGCGATCCTACTCCCGCCCAGGCATGCGCCCGCATCGGACGGGTATTGATGAGAGCCGTCGCTTTTTGAAAAATCGGGTCCTCGATTATCCCCTGGTCTCGTATACTTATATTGTTTTCCGCGACCCCGGCTTCCATCACCCGTGCTTTTATGGCTGATTCCAATGCCGGCGGAGTCGGAAGATACTTCCATCCATTGGTTTTTATTCCCAAGATATCTTCGGGCCTGATAATCTTTTTCCATGCCGCCTGCGGCGTTTTCGCATCGAATAAAACCGTTACCGCTTCATCGAGCATACTCTGAATTATCGCGGCATCGAGTTGCCCGTCCGGATGAACCGCCCCCATATTGCGAATCAGCACCACCCGGCTCAACGGGGTCTCGGCTTTCAGGATATCGGCCAGGGCCGGAAAACCCAATGTCATCCCTACCGCCGCCGTTCCCGCTACTTTGATAAAATTCCGCCTCGTTATTTTCATATCCGGCATAATTTCACCCCGCCTGTTATTCCAGCTTTGATATCATTTCCCGGCATTTATCGATTATGGCATCGGCCTCGCTTTTCGATGATGCATCCAGGACTATACTCAAATAATCTCTATCCAAAAATATCTTAATATTTTTCCCTTTTTCATTTGTACCGTCCCCGCTCGAATCGATATTCGGCGCATATCTTTCGATAAACTTATCCCGCGCCTCTTTTGCTTCCTCTTCCGATTGATATTTGACCACCAGCAGAATCGCCTTATCCGGCCTGTACGTGCCCAGAACCGCTTCGGCGGCGGAATCAAGATTCAGAATATTCCCCGAAGACAGATAATATTCATTATTCAAAATCGAAAAAGCATGAAAATAGAGGACACCGGATAAATCAAGATTTTCCGGCGGCAGAGCCCGAAGCAGACGCGGTCTTTCGCCCCCCGATGGCAATTTCCCCGAAACGGCCCGCGCTAAATTAAGCATCGCCCCTTTTGTTTCCTCGGTCTCTTCCGTGGTTGTTATATTTACAAAATATTTCCCCTGCCAGAAACAGAGCAGGCTTCCCATAAAGTCATACCCGTTGCCGATTCCGGCCTGTTCGTTCTGACGCGTGTAACTGAAAATGCCGTAAGCGTCCTTATCCGACCCCATATCATACAATTCAACCGTTATTTCCGGCTTCCCCGACGCCATATAATGATAGACTTTCACGTCCCGGAAATTATAGGCAAGATATACCTCTCCCGCCCCGTCGATATAGTCGAATATGCTCTGGCGGTCATACTGCTCCGGCGCTCCAACCAACGCCCATGCCTCGATTTTCGCCGGTAATTGCACTATTAAATCCAATTTTGTTTTTTCTTCACCGCAACTGACAAACAACAAAACACTCATCGTCACCAATATAATTATGATTGGATAATTAATCAGTTCTTTGTTAAGCTTTTTCTTCATTTCAAATACTTCCCGTCAAGTGATCGGCGGGTCCTCAGACCCGCTGCCAGCCTCTCAAATCCTATGAGGCAAAGGAGCCGTACATTGTGGCTGTTTCCCAACCACTTAATATTTATTTCTGACATATCAACCATAGCATTCCAGTTCCGCGTCGCGGAATGAGCGGGGGGTTCGACAACTTGCATTTCATTGCCGCTCGACATTTAAATTATACTGCTTTCCGCCAGCCCTGTGCTCCGCTATTCCTCCCACAGCCCGTCATCTCATGGTCGATCCATCCCAAACTCAAAGGGCCGGACTCTCGGCCGACCCTTTCATATTACTCTTATAACTTCACCAGCTCCACTCTTCTGTTGTTCGCCTTTCCCTCCCCCGTTGTATTGGCGTCGATCGGCTTGCTCTCGCCGAAACCTTTCGATTCCAACCGCGCCCCGTCGACCTGATATTTGCTCACCAGATAGGCCCGCACCGATTCGGCGCGACGCTGGCTCAAATCCTGATTGTACGCTTCTTCCCCGTCGCTGTCGGTATGCCCTTCGATTGAAAGCCGGAGCGCCGCGTCATCGGTCATCAACTGCCCGATTTCCGCCAGCGTCTTATACGATTCTCCCTTGATGACATCGGAACCGGAATCAAAGAGTATCCCGTGCGTCACGATTTTCCCGGTCTCATCCAGCTGTTGCCGCATCGATTTCCCCCCTTCGGCGATACGGATTGTACCCATGAGCATCGGATTTTGCGGCTCCTGCCACGGATCGCAGAGAATCTTGACAGACGACGGTTTAAATCCTTCGATCTCCGGAACATTGGCCACCCGCTCGTTGTCGAGATAACATTTCATCGTGGTCCCCGTCCCCATGATCCGCATCGTGTGCACCCCCTTGCCCAGTTTGGCGGGCAACTCTTTCGATGCCACATCTTTGTCATAAAGGGAAACATTGGTGCTTGTACCGTGTTTGACATTGAACTGGGCTATTTCCTGTTCGTTGGGATCAAGAATATAAAGGTAATAATAATGACCCGATTCATCCGCTCCGTTGCTGTAAATATCGAGTTCGATGGTATACCTCGACGGAAGCGTCGTCTTCATTTTGGGCCGGATAGTGCCCTTGTCGGTGCACATTATCCATTTCCTGTCCCCTTTGGCCGCTATTTCAAAAACGCCGTCATCGAGGCTCCACTTCGACGGAAACTCTCCGACCTCTTCGCCGGACATATCATCATAAAAAATAACCTTATCCCCCGGAATGAAATCATACTTGGTAAAGAGAGCCATATTCTGGGCCCGGACCACTCCGCTTGATGCACCCGAGCCGCCCGATGATGCTCCCCCTTCAGCGGCTTCGCCGCCGGTCTTGCCCGCCGCGCCCGAGGTGGCGCCGTACTCTTTGGTATATTCCCCCTTGCCCTTATAGCGGTAATATTCCTCGGGAACCTCCTTGGCAATTTTCTCGACCGCTTTGGCTAACACCGCCCGGATCGCCTTTTCCATCGGTTCGTTGGAAAATGTCCCCAGGCCGCCGACCAGAGCGACATCTTCAACCATGCCGCCCCCCTCCATATCGGTCGCCCACGACGTTGATTTGGCTTCCAAAGGCATCGCCTTAATAACGCGGCGGGTGCGGATATCGATTAATTTGATATCTATCATGATTTCCGCCGTCTTCGACTCCATCCCGACTTTCCCGAAGGCTTTCTTTTTCAGCGCTCCCAATCCGCCGCCGCTTCCCTTTGCTTCCGGCTCAAAACCGGTGATGGCGCCGGTCACAAGAATATCGGCCCCTTCCATCAGCCCCCCTTCCGGTCCTTTCCCCTCTTCCACATCACCTGATTGGGCCATATCGATCTCTTCTTTCAATTCGTCAACTTCTTCCTGGCTCGCCAGAACGATAAATTTCTCTTCATTGGCCAGGGCCGTCGAAAGCATTTCGCCGATCGACGCCGCCATTTCGTCGTCACAATCCGCCGCTTTGCTCTTGATTGTCCCCACTGCAATGCGGGCCTTGTTTCCCTGATAGGTCACTTTCTCATTGACTCCGGCCTCCACCGCTACCGCCAGCAGCACCAATAGAATTATCATGAAGCCGAACCAATGGGAAACATTTCTCCTCAACATAGCATTCTCCTTTCAAGATAGATTTATGTCAATTATTCGATGATGACTTTAAAACCCAATGCTAAATATAAACACCGGTTTTCGGGAGTGTCAACTAAATACTCAGGCATAAATATATCTCGCTTTTGCCGTTTATTGGGAAGAGACTATGATAGGAGATGAATAGAATTCGGCGCGACTTCTTTTTTATCCAAGGCCGAAATGCCGAAAGGGGGCAAATTCTGCAGAATAGGCGCTTTACCTGCAATGAATATTGACGCCCGATGGTGTCGCCAGTGGAATAAATATCCCTGCCAGAAACCCGGCCAGCGCTCCAATATGCCGGCCGTCTTCCCGATATGTCCACCCTCCGCCCCCGGGGTCGATCCACCCTTCAACAACCTGCCCCACTAATGCCCCCACAAAGGCACCGCCGATCCCAAAAGCAATATGGTGCGGCTTGAATTGCCACGCCTGCCGATAATTGATTCCGGCAATGCTGTCGGCGCCCAATGCGACCGGCGTCAGATAATTTCCTGACAATTTATATAATTTGAGAATAGCCTGAGCCGTATCGGCCTCCAGCATTCGCCCCTGAAGGGTGGTATTGTCGTTGAATGTCACTTTGATTTTTTTGTCCGGAGCAATTTTTTCGGCCGCTATTTTCAGACAGTCGGCTCGTGAAATTTCTCCCCCATATAGGGGCCCTGCCATTAGACCTATCAGTATCCCGCACAGCCAGAGAGTCTGTTTTTTCATATTATCTCCATTTTTTAAAACAAATCCGGCACTGAGCCAAATCCGTAATAACCATATGCAATCGCGATGCCGGGAAAAAACAAACTCCTGAAAATAATAATCTTTATGCCGGATAATAAGTTATAGTTTATTAAACGCGGCGATCAATCCAAAATATCGATACCGCTTATCCACCCGAAAATTTGTTAACCACCTTAATAAGCCATAAAAAAAGGCGGTCGAAAAAACCGCCCTTAAATCAATCGGAATTTGGATACTATTCCACGGTCACGCTCTTCGCCAGATTGCGCGGCTGATCGATATGGCAGCCCCGCAGGACCGCCACATGATAAGCCAGCAACTGAAGCGGTATAATCGAAAGTAGCGGCGTCAGAATCGTTCTCGTTCGGGGAATATAAATCACATGATTGACCCGGTCGGCAATCTCCGTATCCCCTTCGTTGGCGATAGCGATAATATTTCCGTTGCGCGCTTTCACCTCGGCGATATTCGACATCACCTTATCATGCACCGAATCCTTTAGCGCGATCACCACCACCGGCATATTTTCATCGATAAGCGCGATCGGCCCGTGCTTCATTTCGGCCGCCGGATACCCTTCGGCATGGATATACGAAATTTCCTTCAATTTTAGTGCCCCTTCCAGCGCCGCCGGAAAATTAATACCGCGCCCCAGATAAAGGAAATTATTGCTCCGATAATAAGCCCGGGCAATCTCCTTAATCTGATCCTCAATCTTCAAAATCTGTTCCACCTGATCCGGTATCCGTTGGATAGCCTCCAGCATCTCATGCCCCTGTTGCACCGAGAGATTGCGCATTCTCCCCAGAAGATTCGTAATCAGCGCCAATACCATAACCTGGGAAGTGAAAGCCTTGGTCGAGGCTACCCCGATTTCCGGCCCGGCGTGAATATAGACCCCGCCGTCGGTCTCCCGGGCAATACTGGAACCGACCACATTGCAGATTCCCAGAACCGTCGCTCCCTTTTTCTTGGCTTCGCGAAGCGCCGCCAGGGTATCGGCCGTCTCGCCCGATTGACTGATTACGAACAGAAGCGTCCCATCGTTGATAATCGGCGAACGGTACCGAAACTCCGAGGCATACTCCACTTCCACCGGTATCTTGGCGATTTCCTCGATCATATATTCGCCGATCAGGGCGGAGTGATACGATGTCCCGCAGGCGGTGATAATAATTCGATCGATCCGGCGGAGTTGGTCATATTGAAGATTCAGTCCGTTCAGCCGGGTGATCCCCTCATCAAAATTCAATCGGCCCCGAATGGCGTTACGAAGGGTCGATGGTTGCTCATGGATTTCCTTGAGCATGAAATGATCGAATCCGCCTTTTTCAATCATCTCCAGCGTCCAGTCGATTTCTTCGACTTTGGGCGCCCGATGCACCTTGTCGATCGTGGTAATAACGAATTTGTCGGCGGTCACGGTGACGATTTCCCCTTCATTGAGATAAACCGCTCGCTTGGTATGGGATAGAATGGCGGAAACATCGGAAGCGATAAAATTCTCGCCGTCGCCGTTCCCCAGAACCAGCGGCGAACCCTGACGAGCCGCTACTATTTTCCCCGGTTCCCCGGCCGATATCACCGCAATACCATAGGTCCCTTCCACCTGGGTCAGGGCCGAACGAACCGCCTCCGTCAGGTCCCCCTCGTAGTACTGCTCGATGAGATGCACCAGAATCTCGGTATCGGTGTCGGTCAATATCCTGTGGCCCTGCCGCTCCAATAGCGCTTTCAAGGACCTATAATTTTCGATAATGCCGTTATGCACCAAGGCAATATTATTCTTGCAGTCGAAATGGGGATGGGCGTTGAGATCGGTCGGCTCGCCGTGCGTCGCCCATCGGGTATGGGCGATCCCCTGTGTCGAGTTATATTTCTTTCCCCGCAGGAGTTCTTCCAGATGATTTATTTTCCCGGCCGCTTTCTCCGCCGTCAGGGCGCCTTTTTCAAAAAGGACGATACCGGCGGAATCATATCCGCGATATTCCAGCCTCTTTAAACCCTCAATCAAAATCGGCAGGGCCTGTTTCTCACCGACATAACCGACAATCCCGCACATATATCAAAACCTCATTTCAGAAGATTCATTATCTCTTTTATTATGACGTCGGTCAGTTTCTTCGAATCGGTTTCCGCTATCAAGCGATAAATCGGCTCGGTGTTAGACTTGCGAATCTGAAACCATCCCCGCGGAAAATCAAACCGTATTCCATCCCGACGATCAATCTGAAGATTTTCAAAATCCTTCTTGGCTTGCTCTTCAACCCGTGCCATTTTCCCCTCAAAATCGCTCGGAAGAGCCGCTTTTAATTTCCTGTTATAATATATCGGCACTTTTGACGCCGCCTGAGAGAGAGTCGCCTTGGTTTCGGCCAAATGGCTCAAAACTATCGCCGCTCCGACCAGAGCGTCCCGGCCGCAATGAAAGGCCGGGTAAATTACTCCCCCGTTCCCCTCTCCCCCAATAACCGCCCGGTTCTTCCGAATCCCTTCGATAACATTCGCTTCCCCAACCGGAGCGTAAAATATCCTGGCCTTATTCCTGACCGCCATCGCTTCGCTTGCCCGAGAGGTAGAAAGATTCACCACCACATTCCCCTTCTTTTTCGACAGCACATGGGCAATGGCCAGGGCCAGCGTCAATTCTTCCCCTATCGCCAGTCCGGTTTCATCAACCAGCGCCAGGCGATCCGCATCCGGGTCGCACGCCATCCCCAAATCGGCCCTATTTTTCTTAACCGCCGCCATCAGCATTTTCAAATTGGCCGGAATCGGCTCCGGGGCATGAACAAAATTACCATCACTACGGCAATTCAGGCGAATTACATTAACACCCAGTTTTTCCAGAAGTTTCGGCAGGGCCAATGAGCCGGCTCCGTTTATGGCGTCAACGACCACTTTTAATCGCGTCTTTTTTATCGCCCCGCCGTTTACCACTTTCAGTTTCAGTACCAGATCGATATGCTTCTTCACCCAGGTGTCATCAATTTTGACCGTCCCCAATTTGCGATACTCTTTAAAGGCGAATTTGCGGGACGAACAAATTTCTTTTATTTTATTTAGGTCCTCTTTATCGATAAATTCTCCTCTGGAATTGAAAAACTTGAGAGCGTTCCACTCCGAAGGATTATGACTGGCCGTGATACAGATGCCGCCTTTGGCCCTCAGACCGGTCACGGCGATTTCCACGGTCGGTGTGGGAACCAGTCCGATATCGATAACATTAATCCCGACCGATCTTAAAGCCGCAATGACGGCCATCTTAATCATATCACCCGACGGCCGACTGTCCTGTCCTATAACAACGGATCCACTTTTAAGGTATGTTCCAAAAGCGGCGGCATATTCGCCCGCCAGAAGCGGATCCAGGCCATTTCCGATTACACCTCGAATCCCTGAGGTAGATACCATTAGCTTCTTATCCAAATTCAACCTCTGTTATTATCAGAATCTCATCCTTTTTTTAAAGATAATATAATTTTTCTTCAGGAAAAGCAAATGGCGTATTATGCTGTAAATACGGAATATACGCGGAAGTTGTTGACTTGAAATAATAAGTTGCCATAAATTTAACTCGGATAGTTCTTATGCCGATTTTTGAATTCAATAAACTTAACCTCTATTACGATTTGTTTGGCAATGGTCCCGTGACTCTCCTTTTTATACACGGCCTCGGAGGGGAAGGACGAACCTGGAAATACCAAATTGACCATTTTGGCAAAAATTATCAAGTCGTAACCGTCGATTTGTTCGGTCATGGCCGTTCTTCCCGCGACATTGAACCGGAGTTCGCACCGCGCCTCGATGCCGATGCCATAGATGCTTTAATGCGAACCGTGATCCAGAAACCATATATTGCCATCGGCCACAGTTTCGCCAGCCAGATACTGCCGGAAATAATAAAAAAAGCCTATTTCAATTTAAGAGGGGCGGCTTTTGTCGATTGCACCTATCAAGGATTCCCCGAAATTATAGAGGCCCGAATGGAATTCGCCCAATCCATGCTGGCTCTCGACGATTCCCGATTGACCGCTGAAGCCGAAAAATGGTATCGTAATTTGATGGCCGATATCATGACGGCCGAAGATAAAGCCTTAATTTTCCCTTCATTCAAAACCTGCGACTATCGCTGGCTATTCAGATCGGTGGCCGGATGCCGCGAGTTTAATCGCCTTTATCCGCCGCAGGAAACCCCGGAAATTCTCCCCGTTTTCGTTCTTGAGGCCGACAATGGAATCGGCGCCGATTTTCAAAAATCGTGGGTAAATCATTTCAAAAATGCCCGCTACTACCTCTTCGAGGAAGCCTATCATTTTTTCTTTATTTCCCGGCAACACAAATTCAACCAACTTATTGATGAGTTTATAGATAATTGCTTCCCGGAGCGATAAGAAATAGATTGCAGAATATAGATATTCCATCGCACTGACCCCCCTTCGGTCTTCTATCACTTCATATTATCGTATTAAACACCAATAGCTTACGCCTGACAAGAACTTCCCTCTGCGCGGCACACCTTTTGTAGAATACCGCTGTAGTATGAGAGCCAATTTTGACGTGTATGTTAGATTTCTGCGGGCGGCGTTCTTTTCAGTCATTCTTATTCTATTTTCAGGCCCGGCCTTTGCCCGCGTCATTTCCGGGTATCTTATCGACACTGACAACCATCCCCTTTTCGGCGCCAATATCATCGTTTTTTCTCAGGACAAAATTATCACCGGAACGGCGTCCGATTCAACCGGCTTATTTTCCCTTAAATTACCCGATTCCATTACCGGAAAAGTGGTTCTAGAGGTATCATCCATCGGTTATGAAAAAATCGAGAAGACAATTAATATCTCCACTTATAACCCCGCCCTGAAATTGGTTCTGGAAGCCCGACCGATTGAAATCGGGCGGCGCGTGGTTTTTCCCGGCCGACAGGAAATGGAAAATGTGCATATTCTCACACCTCAGATAATTGCCCGAAGGGCGGCTTCATCTTTTGTCCCGACCAATCCGATTAGCGCCGTACAGGAACCGCAGGTCATCCGCGCCGGCTCCAATTATTCGGCCAAAATTCGAATCAATGGTACCAGCCCCAATTATTATCTCAACACTTTCCTCATCGGTCAGGACCCGTGTCACTATGGCATGTTTGCGTTCCTGCCGTCATCGGTGGTCAAAGAAATAAAAGTAACCGAACAAGGTACGAATGCTTCTTTTGAGGGTCCTGGCGCGGTAACCATGTCCAGTTTTTCGCCATTCGAGACCGCTTTGCACGGCGAGATGAACCTTTCTCTGGTCGAAGCTACCGGCGGCGCATCATTGGGAGGTAAGCGATATTTCCTGGTTGCATCGCTCCGCAAGTCGGTTCTCGATAAACTGGTTCGTCATTTTGATATTCATTCCGATCGCCGCACCATTCCCCCCACTAATTTTCAAGATCTGTTTCTTTCGACCGGTCTGAAAATCAGTCCGGCGGCCAATATTTCGCTCGATCAGTATTATGTCCGCGACTTCCTGAGTTATAGGAGCGCCTCCACTTCTATAAATGAGCACGGTATAAATGCTTCCCAACGCACCGATGAGAAATTTGTCGGCCTTCGCTTTGAGTCGGTCACATCCCGCTTTTTAATCAAAGCAGGAGCGGGCTGGAAACAGAATCTCGAAGAATATTATGCTTCACCGGTCGATGCCTCGGACCCCGGTCAGCTCAATGTTGCCCTTTTCTCGCGACAGTCTCGTTTCCTGACTAATGCCGAGATTACTTATTTATATCGAAAGGCCCAATTCACCTTCGGCGGCGGTTTGCAGAGCATTTTCGGCCGGTCCCTTAATTTGGTACAGAAGAATTGGAATTTCTTCCCGCCCGATGCCCCCAGCGACAATCCTTATATCTACCAAGAATCTCTTAATAATCAATATGGCCGTATCCAACTGAATGATAATGAATCGGATCGAGCCGGGTACCTGTCGTACCGGCAATCCTTGGGTCCGTGGGAAATCGAAAACGGCATCCGGCTCCAGTCTTTCAGCCGTCTCATGCAAAAATATGAAATCGCCTCCCGGCATTCAATCCGGCTCCGGGCAGGTTCCATAAGCAATTTTGCGATATTCTACGGTAATTTCTTTGAAAATCCTTGCGGTCGAATACTGGAGCAATATCAAAACCTGATATATGCCAATTTGCAAAACCTGAGGGCTGTACATACCCGGCTCTATTCAACCGCCTATACCATTGGGCCGTGGCGCCTCGGCTTTTTCTATAAAAAAATGGAGCGCCTTCCTCACCTCACTCCCGCTTTCGGTGACCCGGCCGATGATCCGGAAATTTCCATAAAGCCGAATGGCCGCGCCCGTTTCTATGGCGGCGATCTGGCGTTCGATAAAGACGGCCTGCTTTCGGGAAAATTGGACCTCTATACTTACATCGGACATACCCGGGCGGAGAAAATTGTCGATGATATCATCATCCCGTACGAATTGAACGCCCGTAATCGATTTTTTGTCGAGATCGGTTATCACCCCGGACGCGCCGTTACTCTGGGCGGTGATCTCTCGATTCATTCCGGGAACCGATACACTCCCCGGAAATCTTTCGAAAAAATCCAGAGCGGCTTTTACGGAAGCAGGGAATATTACTATTCGCAGATTAAAAACGAAAACTCGGCCCAGTTCCCGGTCAATGTCGCTTTCAATCTGCTCTTTTCATATCAGATGCGGCATATTGATTTGCACCTGTCGGTGGCCAATGTCACCAATCATAGCAATGCCATAATAAGCACCGCCGACGGCTATATTTATGATACCGGCATTTTGCCGAGTTTCGGATTGAAATATCACTTTTGAGATTTCCGGGCCAATACTTTCATAATTTGGTTGTGTACTTTCCCGTTGCTGGCAATAATATAGCGATTGTAAATTGAAAATTTCTTTCCGTCAAAATCCGTAACCCGTCCCCCCGCTTCCTCCACGATTAATTTCGCCGCCGCCGTATCCCACGGCGACAGTTTTAACTCCCAAAAACCGTCGCATCGTCCGCAGGCAACATAGCACAAATCCAGCGCCGCCGAGCCGGCCCGGCGTATACCGCGAGAGCGCCGCGCAAAAAAGATGTAGTTATCGAGATTATCTTCTTTGGTCGCGCCGATATCATAAGGGAAACCGGTCGCCAATAAAGCGTGCGTCAGCCGGGATTCGGACGTCACCCCAATCTTCCTGCCGTTTAAACGCGCACCGCCTCCAAAGCGGGCCGTAAACAATTCCTCCCGAACCGGATCATAGACCACCCCGATTTTTATTTCACCTCGGTATTCGAGCGCAATCGAAACGCAATAAAATGGAAAACCGTGCGCATAATTGGTGGTCCCGTCCAGCGGGTCGATTATCCAGCGGTAAAGAGAACCCCGCTCCCGGGCCGCCGCTTCTTCCGCCAGAATGGAATGCTCCGGGTATTTGTTTTCGATAGTCTTAATAATATATTTCTGCGATGCCATATCGGCCGAGGTGACCAGATTTACCCGCCCCTTATAGCGTATTTCATTGTGCCTTTTGGAACGCTTCAATAAAATCGCCCCCGCCGCCTGAGCCAATTCCTGAGCG
Organism: uncultured candidate division Zixibacteria bacterium; assembly: GCA_937867135.1. Lineage (GTDB taxonomy): Bacteria > Zixibacteria > MSB-5A5 > GN15 > PGXB01 > UNRQ01. The sequence goes on along the minus strand of CALMKK010000371.1, from coordinate 22,850 downwards.
AAATACAAATGCCTGTTTAGCTCGGTTCCCGTTAAACCCGGTTTCATATCGTTACATCGGCCTCGACTTGTTTGAATTGCAGTTGATAGAGGCGGTTGTATATCCCCTTTTGGGCCAGAAGCTCAGCATGCCGGCCCATCTCGCGCACTTCGCCGTTATGCAGAACAATAATTTTATCGGCCTTTTCGATGGTCGAAAGACGATGCGCGATTATTATCGCCGTCCGGTTTTCCAGAAGATTATCAAGCGCTTTTTGAATCAATCGCTCCGTGGCGGTATCGACCGAACTGGTCGCCTCATCGAGAACCAGAATATTGGGATTGAACGCCAGGGCCCGCGCAAATGACAGCAACTGCTTCTGCCCGGTGGAAAGGGTCGCCCCCCGTTCTTTCACTTCCGCGGTCAGCCCCCCCTCCTCACTCATGACAAAATCATACAGATTGACCTTCCGCAACGCCTCTTTGAGTTTTTCGTCGGATACATCTTTTCGACCGAGACGAATATTCCCGGCGTAATCGCCGGAGAAGATAAATACATCCTGCAGCACCAGCGCCAGTTGACCCCTCAGCGTTGCCAGCGGCAGTTCTCTGATATCGACGCCGTCCAGCTTAATAGAGCCTTTTTGATAATCATAATATCGGAAGAGAAGCGATATAAGCGATGTTTTCCCGGCTCCGGTCGCGCCGACTATGGCCACCCTTTCGCCCGGATTGACCGTAAACGACACATCCTTGAGGACATTGTCATTGCCGTTGTAAGCAAACCAGACATTTTGAAATTCAATCTTGCCCTTGAATCCATCGTGTCGGCCGTCGTCGGCCACGCTAACTATTTCCGGCTTGGTATCGAGCAATTTGAAAATCCGCTCCGACGAGGCCATCGAAGATTGCAAAATGTTATATTTTTCCGAAAGATCCCGAATCGGATTATAGAAGCGCTGTACCAGCTGAATAAATGCCACCAGTTCCCCCAGCGTGAGCGCCCCGGCCGCAATTTGAAAACCGCCGTAATAAATCAAAATCGCCAGCGATATCGAGCTGATTATTTCAACCGCCGGGAAGAAAAGGGCGTAATAATAAATCGATTTGAGATTGGCCTCGCGCAAATCGGTATTGATGACCGTGAACCGGTCGTGCACTTCCTTTTCACGGGTGAATAGCTGGATAACCGTCATGCCGGTGATATGCTCCTGCATGAAAGCGTTCAGGCGGGCCAGGCGCAACCGGATTTCCCGATATATCTCCCGGACTTTCCGGCGGAACAGGGCCGTTGCGAAAATTAGAAACGGCAGAACCACGAACGTCAGAAGGGCCAGCTTCCAGTTATAGTATAAAAGAGCGATGATAATACCGACCAGGGTCAAGATATCGCCGAAAACCGATACCAGTCCGGACGAAAACAATTCATCGAGCACGCTCACATCATTAGTGACTCTGGTCACCAGCCGCCCCACCGGGTTCTTGTCAAAAAATCCCATATGCAATTTCTGCAAATGCCCGAATATCTGCATCCGGACATCGTATTGAACTCTCTGACCGATATACATGGTTATGAAGGACTGCAAGTACGATAGCAGGAACGCCGCCACCAGAACTCCGGCGGCCAGAAGCGCGATCCGCCCCAATCCGCCGAGGTCCTTGGTCAGAAGGTATTTGTCGATCCCGATCTGCACCATTACCGGCAGAAGCAATTGCAGAATCGATCCGGCGATCAAAAGAAAAATAGCCGTGAAGAGCGGCAGACGGTACGGCCGGACATATCGCAAAAGCCGCCGCATCAACCGGGCGTCGTACGCTTTCCCCAGGATTTCTTCTTCGTGGTAATTTTCGGTCGTCATAAATTACATTTTCTTCAGTTCTTCTTCGATCAATTGCATCCGGAAGAGTCGGGCATAACGGCCGCCGGCCGCCACCAGCTCTTCGTGATTTCCGGCCTCGGCAATCGTCCCCTTCTCCATATAAATTATCCGATCGGCGTCTTTAACCGCCGAAATGCGGTGCGAAATTATAAGGGCCGTGCATTTTTCTATCTCTCCGCTTAAGCGCCGGTTGATCAGATGCTCGGTTTCGGTATCGACCGCACTCGTGGCGTCGTCCAGAATCAAAATCCGGGGCTCGATTACCAGCGCCCGGGCCATCGCCACCCGTTGCTTCTGGCCGCCGGAGAGCGTGATTCCCCGCTCGCCCAGAATAGTATCATACCCGGCGGGAAAAGACTCGATCTCCTTGTCAATGACCGCCGCCGATGCGGCCGCTTGCGCCGCCGTGAAGTCCTTGGTCTCCCGCCCCATGAGGATATTATTTGAGATGGTGTCGGAGAATAAAAACGGCTCCTGAGGCACAAAACCTATTCGGGAACGGAGCGTTTCCAGATCCCAATCATTTATATCGATGTCATCGATAAAAAGCAGACCGCGTTTGACCGGGAATAAATGGCTGATCAGCGCCACCAGCGTCGATTTTCCCGAGGCCGTCGGCCCCACCACGCCGACCGTCATTCCCGGCTCAATTGTCAAATTTATATCATGCAACACGGGGGTGCCGTTATATCCGAAATTGAGACGGCGATATTCGATCTTTCCTTTTATATCTTTTGACCTGAGGGCCCCCGGCTCGGATCGGACCGCCGGTTCCGTATTCATTACGTCGTTGATCCGGGCCAGCGATGCCGTTCCGCGCTGGTAAAGAGAGATCACCCAGCCCAGCGCGATAGTCGGCCAGATCAGCATCGCCAGATACGAGAAAAACGCCACCAGCGTTCCCAGGCTCATGCTGTCATTTATCACCCCTTTGCCCCCGTAATAGAGAACCAGAATATTGGTGCCGCCGGCCAGCATGAACAGGAGCGGGAAAAATAGACTGTCCAATTTTATCATCTGCATATTGAGATGAATGAATTTCTTATTGTGCTCGGAAAAGCTCGCCAGCTCCGATTCTTCTTGATTATAGGCCCGAATCACCCGCACCCCGGCCAGATTCTCCTGCACTTTCGACGTCAAAACCGCAAAATAATCCTGAATTTTCGTGAACCGCTGATGCACCAGCATCCCCAGGCGGTTCACAATAAACGAGATGAGCGGCAGGGGAATCAGGGCATAAAGGGTCAGTTGCGGCGAGAGATAAAGCATGAAGCCGATCGCCACGACGGCGGTCACGACGGTATTGGACATCTGCATAATTCCCGGCCCGACCATCATTCGTACCGCCTCGATGTCGTTGGTCGCCCGCGCCATGATATCGCCGGTCCGCGTATTGTAATAGTACGACGGGTTAAGTTTCAAAAGGTGCCGCAGAAGGTCCGAGCGGAGATCGAATTCAATCTTGCGCGACATCCAGATGATTGTCCGACGCATGGAAAATCGAAACAGTCCCGAAATCAAGGCCAGCACGACAATCGAAATGGCAATCATCAGGATATCCCCGGGCGGGACTTTCTTTTCCATTCGATCGAACGCAATTTTGAGAAGGTAGGGATTGATGAGCATCAGAACGTTACTTCCCACCACCGCCGCCAGGCCCCATATCAGATAACGCCGATAACGCTTCAGATATGTTACCAGTCTGTCAAAACGATTTTTTTTCTTTAACGATTTTTCGGGCATATCAATAATGAGTAAACAATTGACAAAGCATTAGGTTCCGAAGAGATTTCCCGCTTAACGGGCGCAGTAATTCAGCAAATTGGAAAAGAATTTTATCGCTTCAATATCAAGATCTGAAAACATCTCAACAATCGGCAAACCGCAGTAGATTATCTTCCCGTGGCCGCTCTTTTTCTCCGCCAGAACCGCCCCCTTCTCTTTGGCCGCCATTATCTTATCCGATCCCGGAAATTCCGCCGGATATGATGGATAAGCGGCTTTTATTCCCTTCAGGAAATTCTGAATCGAAATTTCATAGGGCCGATTCAAAATCGGATGTTTCATTTTAACAGTTTCAATATCCCCGCCATCCAAAAAGGCCCTGCCGGAACTGATCGTTACCGGCAAGATTTCATCAAAATTCCCCGATGGCTGGCAAAAAACCAGTATCGTGCCGCCATATTCAACGAATTTCTTCAACTGTTCGTTGGCTTTCGATAATGACGGAAAATTCTTGATACATCCCGCTCCCAGCACCATAACATCGAAGAAATCCAGGTCGCCATTTAGTAGAAAATGGTCGCTGATAGTTCGGTAATTGACACTCGTCATCCGGAAAATATCCTCCAGCACCCCGGAGTCGTCCGGAAGAAGCGCTACTTTCAGATTCTCTTTGATGCTATAGTCGGCCAGCCGGAAATGAGCCGTATCGGATGTCAAAAATTTGTCGCCGCGCCATATCGAGGCCGCAATTTGCTTCTTTGCCGGCCCCAGGCTTCCGCCGACCGCCATCGGGATGTCAAAATACAGCATATCCTCGCCATCCGTTAAAGTGAGCTTTTTCGCATAGGCCCCCACCGTCATTCCGGGTGATGCCTCAATTTTCAAGGCCAATTCACCGGTGTACGATGCCGGCTTTTGCAGTAAAAGCCCAAGCTGAAACGGCTGAACCAGTTTATCGACTTGAAGTTTCGGAAATGGTTTCATAACATAAAAGCGGGGCGCAAACATGATTTTCAGAGGCAATTTGACAAGAGTTTTAAGACCGTACTTAAATTCGATAGGATTATTTTTCAATTGCACCTGCCCCATAAATAACAGCGACTCCGGCCGCAGCGATTCCAATTGAAATTTTTCCACCGGCACCAGGTATTCGCGGGCGAAAATATTGTATGGCGGAATTTCACTTACCGCCGTATCGAGCGTTGTCGCGGTATCCGCCCAGTACGGTTTGAACTTAAGCGGGCCGAATGAAATCGCAAACGGCCCGTCATTGTACACCCTTGATAGAAATTTAACTTTCACCCCCTCGGAGCTTTCGAAAATCGATGTTTCCCCTTCGCAACTGATACCGGCGTCGTCGAAAGCGGCCGCCGTAAGTTCGGAAACGGCCGTGCCCAGATACCGGCCGAAAATTGTCCCGGACGAGGCTCCCTTTTCGGACAGATAAGTTCTTTCGATTTTCTTCAGCAGTCCAAGTGCCGTCAAGAGGTTGTCGGTCCTGTGCCTTTCATTTTCCGCCAGAGCTTGCTTCAAGTAGGTCAGATAACTCTCAATATTGGTCTCAATTGTGGAGTAATCATACAAATTGGTAACGAATTTTCGGGATAACGGCCGCAATTTCGGGGAAATAATTCCCTCAAGAAGCGATGCCGTTTCGGCCGGCGGCAGATTACTCTTTATCAGTCGATATGTCGAGTAGGTTGCATCGTCACCGACAATATCGGGATGATTCATGACCGAACCCGCAAACTTGCCGATGGCCTCGTAATAGCCATGAAGATACAATTGTCGGTTTAAATTAACCGTCCCGCTGTCCGGACTTTCCGTGCGATTGTAGAATTTAACCGGATTATAAACGCTCGATGAATCAAAAGGAAGCGCAAGCAGGTACGATTCAAATCGATTTAAAATTCCCCTTTTGAATTTGCCGGAGAATATGATAATGTCAGGAACGACCTCCCCATAAACGGCGCTAATGACATACCCGAAGCCTGCGGCCGATGTATCGGTGACCAGAAAATTATAATAGATCAGGGCATTGTCGACCGATTTGACCGAATCGCCCGAAAAAGAGAGACCCGATTCCAGAGTAATAAGCGATATTTTCGCTCCCAGCTCATTCTCGAGATAAAATAGAAACGGCCAATCGAGCGATGATTCCTTTTCATATACATAAGCAACATTAATATCAGAAAGCAGTCGCCTGATTGCCGCCGTGTCGGCCGAGAGAAGGGCCGGTAGCAAAATGATAAACAGTATGACAAATAGTAATTTCCTGCCTCGCATCATAAATGAATATAGATAGTTACAAATGTTGTGTCAAATTTTAAGGATAAAAAAAACCGTCCGGTTTTTCTCCGGACGGTCTAATTATCTCCACGGCTCTTATAGTGCCTGGTTCTCTTTCAACTTCTGATACAGCTTCTCGGCGATCTCCTGCGGCGTCTCGCCGGTAATTATTTCCCCTTTTTGCCGTGGCGGTGGCGGGGAGACTTTGATGATCTTGGTGGACGAATTGGCCCCGGTTTGGGAGCCGTCCAGTCCGATATCAGCCGCGCTCCATTTCGTTATCGGGGCCTTCTTGGCCATCATTTTTCCCTTCAGCGACGGCAACCTCGGTTCGTTGATTTCTTTAACAACGGAAATCAACGCCGGCAGAGTCAATTCAACAATATCATATCCTTCTTCGGTGGTTCTCCAAACGGTCATTTTGCCGTCCGCAATCGATTCCACCTTTTTGACAAACATCGCCTGCGGGATATCCAGATGCGCCGCGACCGCTCCCGGAACCTGCGCCGAATCATCATCAACCGCCTGCTTGCCGGAAAAAACCATATCGAATTGCCCGATCTTCTTTAATCCAGCCGTCAGGATTTTCGCTGTCGCCTGCGGATCCGATTTTTCAAATACCGGATCGGATATCAATATCGCTTCATCCACCCCCAGCGCCAGACAATCGCGCAAAGCCGACTCCGCCCGAGGCGAGCCGACCGTGATTACGGTAACCTTGCCTCCCTGTTTTTCTTTTATCCGCAATGCTTCCTCGACCGCATATTCATCGAATGGATTAACCACCCCCGGCCCCGACGGCAAAACCACTTCGTTGGCGGCCTGATCCACTTTAATCAGTTCGATTTCGGGAACTTGCTTTATCAAGACTACGATATTCATTTATCTCTCCTCTCAAATCGAGGTATTATTACAAATTATCGCCAATTAACTGATTTTCGCCCAAAAGTCAACCGCCGCGCCGGCCGGAATCGGCCCTTCATGATACGATCCCAGGCATTAGCTTTCTATTCCGACGCGGATTCGGTATTTTTTTTCATGAGATAATCCAGCGAGTTGGCCGCGGCATGTTGCTCCGCTTCCTTTTTGGACGGACCGGAGCCGTTTCCGGTAATTTCCCCATTGGTATGAACCGCCACTTTGAAGGTCTTATCATGGTCGGGCCCTTCTTCCGCAATGACTTCATAAAAGGGCGCACTCTGCCCGCGACCCTGAAGATACTCCAGCAATTCACCCTTATAATTACGCTGGTTGGATAATGACATAATTTCGTCGGTGCGCGATATTATCATCCTGTGGACAAAATCCCGCGCCGCATTCAGGCCCCCGTCAAGATAAATCGCCCCGATAACCGCTTCCATGGCATCGGAAATTATCGAATTGCGGGAACGGCCCCCCGATTTCTCTTCCTCCGGCGAGAGCCGAATCAAGCTAAAAAGGCCGCATTCTTTGCCCACCATCGACAGCGCCACTTCATTGACCAGAAGGGCCTTGGTTTTGGTTAAATCACCTTCATCATAATCAGGGTAGATTTCATAGAGATGCTGCGATATCAGCATTCCCAGGATGGCATCGCCCAAAAATTCCAGCCGCTCATTGGATGGAATCGGGTTTTCGCCGCTTCGGGACAGGGAGCGATGCGTCAGCGCCTGCATGAGATAGGCGCTGTCACGGAAGAGGTAACCTATCGTCCGGTAAAATTCATCAGCCAATTTTTCTTCGATCTGATGTGATTCACCTGAGGCGCGTTTTATAAAATCAAACAAACTCACTTTTAGCATTAACCATTGAATCGTCGGCCCACAATCGTCACATTGTGACCGCCGAATCCAAAGGAATTGGAAATAAAAACATCGAATTTGGCGTCGCGGGCATGACAAGGCACATAATCGAGATCGCATTCGGGATCGGGGTTTTCAAGGTTGATGGTCGGATGCAGTTTCCCCGATAAAAGCGACAGAATCGAGGTTATCAATTCCGCCGATCCGGCTGTGCCCAGAAGATGACCAACCATCGATTTGGTCGAATTGACCGGAACTTTATTGGCCCGGTCGCCAAAAACCGCCTTGATGGCCTTGGTTTCTGCAATATCGCCCAGGTTCGTCGCGGTTCCGTGGCTGTTGATATACCCAATATCATCCGGCTTTAACCCGGCATCTTTGATAGCGATTGTCATCGCTTTCCTGGCCCCGGCTCCATCCGGTAGCGGCGCCGTAATATGATAGGCATCGCAGGTCATACCGGTCCCGATTATTTCGGCATAGATACGGGCTCCGCGCGCCTGAGCATGCTCCAATGATTCCAGAACTATCATGGCCGACCCTTCGCCCATGACAAAACCATCCCGATCCTTATCAAAGGGCCGTGATGATTTATGCGGCTCGTCGTTACGTTCACTCAGCGCCCTGGCCGAACAGAAGCCCGCCAGGGAACTGGGCGTTATGGTTGATTCCGCCCCCCCGGTCAGCATTATGTCGGCTTCGCCGCGCTGGATTATCCGAAAGGCGTCGGCGATAGCATGGGCCGATGAGGCACAGGCCGAAACCGTGCCGTAATTGGGACCGCGAAATCCAAAGCGCAGAGAAACCATCCCGGCGCACATATCAATAATCATCATCGGGATAAAGAAAGGAGATACCCGTCCCGGCCCCGATGTCAGCAGGATTTCATGCTGCTTCTCAAAAGTGCTGATTCCGCCGATACCGGAACCGACCACGACTCCCACCCGATCGAGATCGATCTTATTCAAGTCAAGACCGGAATCATCGACAGCATTCTGGGCGGCCGCCACGGCATATTGCTCGGAGAGATCCATCCGGCGGGCCTCTTTCTTGTCCAGATATTTGGCAACGTCAAAATCCTTCACTTCCGCGGCTATTTTGGTCGGATAGTCGCTGACATCGAAGCGCGTGATCTTTTCGATACCGCACTGTCCCGCCAGAAGGGCCTGCCAGTACTGCTGCAAATCACATCCCAAAGGAGTGATTATGCCCATTCCGGTTACAACTGCTCTTGTAACTTTCATTAAGTCATTCCCCGCTGGTGCCTGGTTAATTGGTATGCTCCTTGATATATTTAACGGCGTCGCCGACAGATGTTATTTTCTCGGCGTCCTCGTCGGGAATTTCTATCTTGAATTCTTCTTCCAGAGCCATCACCAATTCCACCGTATCCAGCGAATCGGCGCTCAGGTCTTCAACAAATTTGGCCGATTCGGTCACCTGCGAGGCATCCACTCCGAGTTGCTCTACGATTATTTCCTTCACTTTCTGTTCAATTTCCGCTGACATCAGTAATCTCCTTAGGTTTATTGTTCAATAATGTTTTTCTACATCAATAAGCCGCCGTCGATTCCAATCACCTGACCGGTGATATAGGAAGCGTCGTCGGATGCCAAAAAAGCCACCACTCCGGCGATATCGCCGGGCGATCCCGCCCTTTTCAGAGGGATATTCGCTAAAAACGCCTCTTTCGCCGCCGGCGATAATTTTTCTGTCATTTCGGTCGCAATATAACCGGGGGCGACCGCGTTGACCGTTACATTCCGTCCCGCCAATTCCTTGGCCACCGCTTTGGTTAAGCCAATCAATCCCGCTTTGCTGGCGGCGTAGTTGGCCTGCCCGGCGTTTCCCATGCGGCCCACCACCGAGGAAATATTTATAATTCTCCCCGAGCGCTGTTTCATCATTATTTTGGCCGCGGCTTGAGTCACAAGGAACGCCCCCTTGAGGTTAATGTCAAGAACTTTGTCCCAATCCTCTTCCGACATCCTGACCAAAAGCGTATCCCGCGTGATTCCGGCATTGTTGACCAATATGTCCAGGGTCTGGAAACGGGCCACCGTTTCATCAATAAGATGCGCCACCTCCCCGGCATCGGTCACATTGGCCTTAACGGCAATAGCTTCATATCCTTTGGATTTGAATTCGGCCGCCGTCGCCTCGGCCAAATCGAGCAGGACGTCTGAAATTACGATTTTCGCACCGAGGCCGGCGAACCGCTCGGCAATCGCCTTTCCTATCCCGCGCGCCGAACCGGTTATCAGTGCCGTTTTTCCTTTGAATTCCATTTCTGATTATCCTACTGTTACCGTGCTGAAGTTCCTGATATCCTCAAGAGTATCTATATTTATGATTTTCGCGTCGGGTAATTCTCTTTTGGCGAGTCCGGACAGAACCTTGCCCGGGCCGATTTCTATCAACATATCTATTTTTTCATTATTAAAATATTCCATGGTCTGGTGCCAGCGCACCGGTGCGGTCAACTGCTGCACCAGAAGCCGCCTGATATTACCGCCATCAGCCTCCGTCCGGGCGGTCACATTCGGAACCACCGGAATGGCCGGATTTTTAAAATTAATGCCGCTTAAATACGCCGTCATTTCGGCCGCGGCCGAGGCCATCAGCGGAGAATGAAAAGCCCCGCCGACCTCCAGCATGATCGCTCTTTTGGCTCCCCGGTCTTTGCACAATTTGCAGGCCGCTTCCACGCCGGCCAGGGACCCGGAAATGACAATTTGATTCCCGGAATTGAAATTGGCCGGAACAACTACGCCGGATTTGGATGCCTCCGCGCAAATATCGCCGATAGTTTTTTCATCGAGGCCCATAATTGCGGCCATCGTACCGGGATTGGTGCGGCAGGCCCCTTCCATCAAAGATGCCCTTTTGACAACGGCCTTGATCGCTTCCTCAAAACTGAACACATGAGCCAGCGCCAGGGCCCCATATTCGCCCAGGGAATGCCCGGCGGTCAGCGCGGCTTGGGGCAGATTGTCCTTCATAATGGTCAAAACCGCCAGAGAGTGAAGCAATATGGCCGGTTGCGTGAAACGGGTTTCTTTTAATTTGTCCGCGGGGCCGTTGAAGGATAAAGCGGCGATATCCTCACCTATGGCATTGGAAGCAACCTCATATAAATGCCTGACTTCCGCGTCGGATTCATACAAATCCCTCCCCATACCGACATATTGCGAGGCCTGACCGGGGAAAACAATACCGACTTTAGCCATTGTACGCTCCTACCATTTGATAACCGCCGATGCCCAGGTTAGCCCGCCGCCGAAAGCCGTCACCAGAATAATGTCGCCTGCCTTCACTCGGCCCGCCTTATACGCCTCAGTGAAAGCAATCGGAACCGATGCCGATGAGGTATTGCCGTACTTATCTATATTGACAAACACTTTATCCATCGATACCCCCAGGCGCCGGGCCAGCGATTCAATAATTCGAATATTGGCTTGATGGGGAACAATCATGGTAACATCATTGCCTGTCAGCCCGGCCAAAGCCAGGGCCTTCAGCGAAGCGTCGCCCATCATGCGAACGGCATGCTTGAAAATCTCACTGCCGTTCATTTTGATATAAATTTCCTCTTTGCCGGTGCATTTCATCTCTTGAATCGGGTGAAGCGAGCCGCCGTCAGGTATCCAGAGTAATTCCGTATGGCGTCCGTCGGACTTCAGATAGGTGGAAAGAATCCCCCGATTTTCATTGGTCGCTTCCACTACCACCGCGCCGGAGCCGTCGCCGAACAATACACACGTATTCCGGTCCTTGTAATTGGTGATCGATGATAGTTTTTCCGTGCCGATAACCAGAATCCGGCGATAAACACCGGATTTGATAAACGCATTGGCTATCGCCAGACCGTTAATAAATCCGGCGCAGGCGGCCTCGATATCAATGGCGGCGGCATTGATCAGCCCCAGTTTTCTCTGAACAACACAGGCGCTGGACGGAACCCGAAAATCGGGCGTTACCGTGCCTATCAATATCAGGTCGATACTATCCGGTTTGACTCCCGCCATTTTCATCGCGGCTTTGGCCGCGGCCGCCGACATATCGGAGTTGGACTCGTCTTTACCCGCAATCCGCCTCTCCACAATGCCGCTTCGGGTACGAATCCATTCGTCCGAAGTCTCGACTATCTTTTCCAGGTCGCTATTCGTCAGACGGTGGCTCGGTACGTATGAGCCTAATCCGATTATTCGGCCGTTTAATATCTTGGTCATTGGAATTTCCATTGCTATTAAGCCCGGCCAATTCCTCGCGGATATTATCTTTGAGGCGATGCCGGACCATTTTCAAAGCGACACAAACCGCATTTTTTATGGCCTTGGGTGAAGAGGAGCCGTGACATATGATAGAAACTCCGTCCACGCCCAGAAGCGGTGCGCCGCCGTACTCGGATGCATCGAATTTTCTTTTCATTCTTCTGAGGAACGGGCCCAAAAGCCCTACCCCGATCCGTGAAAAAATATTGGTTTCGATTTGCCGCTTTATCGACTTGGTCAAAAAAGCCTCCACCGATTCGGCAAATTTCAGAAGAACATTACCGGTGAAACCATCGGTCGCGATAACATCCACTTTATCAAAAAGGACATCCCGTCCTTCGACATTTCCCACAAAATTCAAATCCGATTTTGCGAATAACTCATGCGTGGCGATAACGGCCTCGTTTCCCTTGCTCTTTTCTTCACCGATCGATAAAAGAGCCACGCGCGGCGAAGTCCGTCCCTCCATCAGCGAGGCGTAAACGGAACCCATCATGCCGAATTGAAACAAATGCATCGGTTTGCAATCGACATTGGCGCCGACATCCAGGACCAGCGTCGGTCTCCCCGTTATGGTCGGGAAATACGATACGATCGCCGGACGGCTGACGCCTTCGATGCGACCGAGTATCAATATCGATGACGCCATCACTGCGCCGGTGTTGCCGGCCGAAACAAAAGCGTCGGCCCGCCCCTCCTTCTGCATCGTTAGGCCGACCGCTATCGATGAAGTCTTTTTCCGTACTCCCTCGGTCGCCGAATCGGTCATGGCCACGGCATGCGGAGCATTCTCGATCAGAACATTGGGCGGCAGGGGCCTCTGCTCTTTCACATAGTCATTAATGACTTCAACCTTGCCGACCAGAACCAATTTCAGAGTACTGCCCGATTCCTCGGCCGCCTGAAGTCCGCCTTCGATTATTACCTCCGGACCGAAATCGGCCCCCATCACATCGAGGGCAACGGTTATAACTTGGCCGTCATTCATCATAAATGGCAATTGAAATGTTGGCTGTTATTTTCAGGCTTCTTTAGGTGCGGTGATCTGTGTCCCTTTGTAATAGCCGCAATGCGGGCAGATATGATGCGGCAATTTCGGCTGATGACAATGGGCACACTCCACAACATTCGGCGCTGAAAGTTTCCAGTTCGTTCTTCTCTTGCGGCCGCGTGTCCGTGAGTGTCTTCGTTTTGGTAGTGGCATACTGTTTCCTTAAGAAAGCAATCTACTCTTTATTCCAGAAGGCTTTTCAAACCTTCCCATCTTTCGTCGTCTTCCTCTCGTTTGCAATTGCAGGTCTCTTCGTTAAGATTAACTCCGCAGTCCGGGCATAATCCCCGGCAATCTTCATCGCACAGAGGTTTCAGGGGAAGGGATAAAATCAATGATTCGCGAATCAGGTGATGCAGATCGATAACCGGTTCACTCGGCTTGATATATACGATATCTTCTTCACCTGTCGCGGATGTCTCTGTTTTCCCTTCTCCGGTTTTTATAATAAAATTCAAATCTCCGGTCAATTCGGCGTCAAATATATTCAGGCAACGGGAACACTCTTCTTCAACCGGAACCGTCACCGTTCCCTGACAATAATAATCTTCCTGCACTTTCTGAATAACAAGTCGGAGCGACATTAGGTCCCGAAAGGAAACCCTTTCGATACCATATTCATTATTGTCCAATTCCGACTCAATCGCAAATTCAGCCGGAAAGGTGGCAATATCGCGCAGGTCCAAAATCATAAACGACTAAATTACGCAACCGGCGGCTCAAAGTCAAGCCCAAAAAATAGTCTCAAACCGCTTGGGATTTAATGAATTAGAGGGTTAGCCGATGGCCCGGCGCCCCTTACCCTTTCATCTCTCTTAAGATTCGCAGACGATTGCGGGCCCGTTCCAGCGACCTTTGAGCCCGGCCGCTGTCGATTTCCGGTCGATGTTCCGCCAGCCTCTGTTTGGCCCGCTCCAGCGATTGCCTCGCGCGATCCGGATTTATATCGGGGAGATGCTCGGCCGAGTCAACCAGCAAGGTGGCATGGTTGGATGAAATCTCAAAAAAACCGAAAGAAACGGCCAGAATAAATTCTTTCCCCGATTTGTCTTTAACCGTCAATTTGCCCGGATTGACCGCCGTTATCAGCGGTGCATGATCGGTCAGAACCCCCAGATACCCCTGACTCCCCGGCACTATAATCGAGGAGACTTCTCCCTCAAAATAAATCTTCTCCGGCGTTACTATCGAAAGGGTGAACATATAATTCGCTATTTCGTTTTCTCGTAATTGGCGAACACTTCATCGAGTCCGCCGACCATATAGAAGGCCTGCTCCGGAATTTCATCCAGCTCTCCGGCAATAAGGCGCCCGAAAGCTTTAATGGTATCTTCAATCTTGACATATTTCCCGGGACGACCCGTGAATTCCTGCGCCACGAAGAACGGCTGCGACAAGAATTTCTGAATTTTACGAGCCCGGCTGACAATCAATTTATCTTCTTCCGAAAGCTCATCTATACCGAGAATGGCGATAATATCCTGCAAATCTTTGTAACGTTGCAGGACCTGCTGGACCGTTCGCGCTACCCGGTAATGTTCTTCGCCGACCACATTCGGATCGAGAAGACGCGATGTGGAAGCCAGCGGATCGACCGCCGGATAAATGCCCAATTCGGAAATTTGCCGTGACAGCACCGAGGTGGCGTCAAGATGCGAAAAAGTCGTGGCCGGAGCCGGATCGGTCAAATCATCGGCCGGCACATAGATCGCCTGCACCGACGTAATTGAACCGGCGGTGGTGGAAGTAATCCGTTCCTGCAACGCGCCCATCTCGGTTCCCAGGGTCGGTTGATAACCCACGGCCGACGGCATTCGTCCCAGAAGCGCCGATACTTCCGAACCGGCCTGCACGAAGCGGAAAATATTATCTATGAAAACCAGCACGTCCTGATGTTCTTCATCGCGGAAATATTCGGCGACCGTAAGACCGGATAGGCCGACTCTCAGTCTGGCCCCGGGCGGTTCGTTCATCTGACCGAACACCATCACCGTCTTGGCAATAACGCCGGATTGGTTCATCTCCAGCCAGAGATCGTTCCCTTCACGGGTCCGCTCCCCGACCCCGCAGAAAACCGAGTAACCGCCATGTTCGGTGGCGATATTGCGAATCAATTCCTGAATAAGGACCGTTTTGCCCACGCCGGCGCCCCCGAACAGGCCGACCTTTCCCCCCTTGGGGTACGGTTCCAGCAGATCAATCACTTTGATGCCGGTTTCAAACATTTTGGTCTCGGTATCCTGCTCCTCGAAAGTCGGAGCCGGACGGTGGATCGGATAACGTTTCATGTTGGCGGGAATCGGGCCCCGTTCGTCGATCGGTTCGCCCAGCAGATTGAATACCCGCCCCAGGGCTTCTTTTCCGACCGGCACCGAAATCGGCTGACCGGTATCGATCGCTTTCATTCCCCGCACCAGACCGTCGGTCGAAGCCATCGCCACGCATCGCACGACATTATCGCCGATATGCATCGAGGCTTCCACCGTCAAATTTATATTTCTTTCCTTGTCTTCAATCTTAATTGCATTAAGAATGGTCGGCAGACGGTCGGAGTCAAACTCGCAGTCAACGGTCGGACCAATCACCTGAACGACTTTTCCGATATTCTCGGCCATATCATACTCCATCTATAAAAATCAACATTTTATCTAACTTCTAAGGGCCTCGGCGCCGGATACGATTTCCAGCAGTTCCTTGGTAATTGCCGCCTGGCGGGCCTTATTATATTGCAGGGTCAAAGTATCAATCATTTCGCCGGCATTCTTGGTTGCCGCCCCCATCGCTATCATACGGGTGCCGTGTTCGGACGCGAACGAATCGGCCAGCGAAGTCATCATCTTGGTCAGGGCGTAACGGGGAAGCAGTTCCGTAAAAATGTTTTCCGGCGACGGCTCGAAAATATACTCGATTCGGCCGTGCTGAATTTCATCCACTTTCGGCTTTTCCACCGGCAGATATCGCACCGTCGTAAGTTTATACCTTACGGTCGAAATGAACATCGTATATATAATGACAATCTCATCGGTCTCTTTTTTGAGAAACCGGCCCGTCAGAAATTCAACTATGTCGCGGGCCCTTCCGTAATCGAGATTCCCCGACCAGTCCATAAATTTTCCGGCAATCGGCCATTCCCGACGTTTATAAAAATCGTAACCCTTCTTGCCGATAAGAACCAGCTCCACCTTGTCCTTGTCCTTGCCCGCCAGCCATTCCTGGGCGCGCCGGATAAGATTGGCATTGAACGATCCGCACATCCCGCGGTCGGAGGTAATCAGCACCAGCGTCTGTTTCTTGACTTCACGTTTTTCAAAATAAGGATGAGACAATTCTCCGGTCGAGGCCGCCGCCAATGATTCCAGAATCTGGGTCATCTTCTCGGAATACGGCCGAACCTGCATCACCCGGGCCTGGGCCCGGCGCAATTTCGCCGCCGATACCATTTCCATCGCCTTGGTTATCTGGCGGGTCGATATGACCGAGCGAATTCTCTTTTTTACGTCGCGAAGCGTTGGCATAGGCTACTTTCCGGTGAACTTCTCCTTGAATTGCTCGGTCGCCTGTTTCAATTTGGCCTCGGTCTCAGGAGAGAGAACTTTGTCCTTCGCGATTACATGCTCGATATCCGGGAATTTTTCTTTGCAAAATTCAAAGAATCCTTTTTCAAAGGCCCCAATTTTGTCATTGGGCACATTGTCGAGATAACCGTTGACCCCGGTCCAAATAATCATTACCTGGGGGGCCAGTTTCATCGGTACATACTGCAACTGCTTCAGCACTTCCACCATCTTGGCGCCGCGCGTCAATTGCTTCTGAGTCGCTTCGTCTAAATCGGAGCCGAACTGCGCGAAAGCCGCCAGTTCCCGGTACTGCGCCAGGTCCAGCCGCAGCGATCCAGCCACTTTCTTCATCGCCTTGGTCTGAGCATTTCCGCCGACTCGCGAAACCGATATACCTACGTTAATCGCCGGTCTCACCCCGGAAAAGAACAAATCCGATTCCAGAAAAATCTGTCCATCGGTAATCGATATAACATTGGTCGGAATATAGGCCGAAACATCACCCGCCTGCGTTTCAATAATCGGCAGAGCGGTAAGCGAACCGCCGCCCAAATCATCTTTCAATTTCGCGGCCCGCTCCAACAGACGGGAATGCAGATAGAATATATCTCCCGGATACGCCTCCCGTCCCGGCGGCCGTCTCAGAAGAAGC
Source organism: uncultured candidate division Zixibacteria bacterium (assembly GCA_937867135.1). Classification (GTDB taxonomy): domain Bacteria; phylum Zixibacteria; class MSB-5A5; order GN15; family PGXB01; genus UNRQ01. Next base: position 5,663 of record CALMKK010000371.1, on the reverse strand, counting down.
GATAACTGACGGTACGCCTGGGCATGTTTGGATAAGTCATCATAAATGACCACCACATGCCGTCCGCTGTATAGAAATTCCTCGCCTATGGCGCATCCGGCATACGGAGCAATAAACTGCATCGGGGCCGGATCGGACGCATTGGCCGTTACCACGGTCGTATATTCCATGGCGCCGAAATCTGTCAAGGTCTTCACCACCTTGGCCACGGTTGAAGCTTTCTGCCCGATAGCCACATAGATACAATAAATATCTCCGCCTTTTTGATTTATAATAGTATCAAGCGCCAGGGCCGTTTTGCCGGTCTGACGGTCGCCGATAATCAGTTCCCGTTGCCCGCGGCCGATCGGAATCATGGCATCAATCGCCTTTAAACCGGTCTGAACCGGCTCTTTCACCGGCTGACGCTGTACCACGTTGGGCGCGCCCCCTTCGAGAACCCGGAACTTGTCGGTCACAATCGGACCTTTGCCGTCCAACGGTTGCCCCAGCGGATTAACCACCCGGCCGATCAACGCATCACCCACCGGAATCTGGGCCACCCGTCCCGTCCGACGAACCGTATCACCTTCTTTTACATTTTCAACCGAACCGAAAATGGCGGCACCGACACTGTCTTCTTCAAGGTTGAGCACCAATCCGATAATGTCATTCGGAAATTGAATCAATTCCGACATCATCACATTTTCCAAACCCCAGATACGGGCGATACCGTCGCCGACCTGCAGAACCGTGCCGACCGACTCCATCTCGAGCTTGGTTTCGTAACGCTCAACTTCTTTTTTTATAATTGAAGAAACTTCTTCTGGATTAAGACCCATTTCCTACACCTCTATCAATAAAATCAGCAACTTTTCTCTCCACCGCCTTAACGGCCGTATCTATATTAATGTCCCAGCTGGTTCCGATAATGTTCGTCAGTACACTTTCACTTTCATCAGGCGGTTGCGCAAAAGGGTGAGCGCATATTTGATGGAACTGTCGAGAATTTGATCCTGAATGATAACCACCATGCCGCCGATTATTGCCTTATCGATTTTTTCTTCCAGTTCGATTTTCAGATTCGTCTTTTTCGAAAGCCGTTCGATCAACTGCCGCCGTTGCGCCTCGGAAATGGGAGCCGTGGTGATACATACTGCCCGCGCCATCCCCCGGTCGGCCCGCACCAGCCGTTCGAATTCCTCGATGATCTCCGGCAGATAGTGAATCCGATGCTTCGCCACCAGCATCTGAATATATTCATAGAAGATTCGTTCGAGCCGCGGCTCAAATACCTTCTTGACCAGATCCGCTTTGTCCCCGTCCCCGATCTGCGGAGCCGTAACAAAATCGAGAAAAGTAGTGTCGGCCCGAAAATATGACGAAAGGGCGTTAAACTGCTCCCAGGCCTGATCGACCAGATTTCTCTCTTTGGCCAGTTCAAACAGGGCCCGGCCGTATTTTTTGGCGATTTGTTGTGCCAGCATTAATCAGGCTTTCTCAATATTGGCGATAAAATTCCCGATCAGTTCCCGTTCCTTCTTATCATCCAGCTTCTCATGAAGGATTTTTTCCGCCGCCGCCAGAGTGATATTTACCATATCTTCTTTCAACTGCACCTTGGCCTTGGCGATATCCCGATCCACCTGCTCCGCGGTCCGCGCCACTATCCCATGCGCCTCTTCCTGCGCATGCGCCTTTATTTCTGAAGCGATTTTGTTCGCCTCCGTGACCGCCTCGGCAATTTTCTTGCGCCGCTCCGCTTCGATATTTTTCAGCTTATCCTCGTACTCCGCTTTCAGCGTCGCCGCCCGGGCCTTTTCATCATCGATATGCTGAAACTCATCGACAATCTTCTGCCGCCGCTCATCCATCATCGATAATAACGGTTTCCAGGCGAACTTCTTGAGAAGCCAGACCGTAATCAGAAAGCCGATTATCTGGGTAATTACCTGTGATATTTCTATATTCATTCAGCCTCTCCCACCGTGTTAAAGGTGGCTTTTGGGCGGAGAATACCTCAGCCGCCGATTTTTCCCATCAACAGCAACAGGCCGACCAGAGCATAAATGGTCAACGCTTCGATAAAGGCGGCGCCGATAATCATGCCCGTCTGTATCTTGCCGGCCGCTTCCGGCTGACGACCCATCGCCTCCATCGCGGCGCCTACCGCCCGCCCCAGACCCAATCCCGAACCGATCGCCGCAATCGCGACCGCAATCGGCAGTGCAAATGATAATGCTGCTCTGTAATCCATTTTTTCCTCCTTAACGATTATTTATTCTTCTATCTCGTTTTTTTTCAATGCCCGCCTTCTTCGTGCGGCAGTACCATTACGAAATATATGGTCGAAAGCATCGTAAAGACCAATGCCTGAATGGTCGATGTCAGCATCGCCAAAAGCAAAAACGGTATTTGAAACGGAAATCCGATCGGGGAATGGAAAATCCCCATAAACATTATACCCAGCGACACGAACGCGGCGATCAGAATATCCTCGCCCGTTATGTTCCCGAAAAGACGAAGCGCCAGTGAAAACGGCTTGGCCAGCTCCCCGATAACGTGAATCGGGAAATTTATCGGCGCCAGAGCCCAGGTCACCGCGTCGGTCGGGGAACCGAGCAGATGATGAATGTACCCCCAGGGCCCCAGTCTCCTAATACCCGTATATTGTACATATAGAAAAACTGTCAGCGCCAGGGCCGCCGTGGTATTTATCGATGAGGTCGATGATTTAAAAAACGGAATCAGTCCGATTAAATTCATGAACCAGATATATAAAAAGAGGGTCCCCAGAAATGGCAGGAACTTCCGCCCCTCTTTTCCCATCACCGAAAAAATAAGATTATCCAGAGCCTCCAGAATCATTTCCACCAGATTCTGCAACTTTCCCGGAATCAACTGCCGCTTCCTGTAAGTTATGAGGGCCACCACGATCATCATCAGGGCGACAAACCCGGCGTATATCAAAGTATCATAATGATGGGCAAACGATTTATTGATGAAAGTCACCAGATTGGGCAACTCGTGCGATTCTTCCGTCGCTTCCGCCGCCGCCTGCGAACCCTCCGCCGCTTTGTGCAACAGAGTATCGGCCCCTTCCGGAACGGCGCTCAATAGGTAGAAATACAAGTTGTTAAGCACTCTTTACGCTTCCCTGCTTCTCGTGGTTGTCAAGGTAATCCAATTTGAGAATGCTCCGCCCGGCGGCCTTCAATACGATAACCAAAAGATTAACCGTAAATCCCGCCAGAAGTAGAATGACATTAAAATATCCGGAAACAATAAGAAAGTACCCGGACAGGTATAAAAGGGGAAACTTAATAAACATCATTATCAGCGCCGTCGCCTTATCGGCCCCTTCCGGCCGAAGTGCCGATCGAATCAGGAGCGCCAGAAAATAGAGATTAATCATCCCCCAAATAATGCCGGTAAAAACCGAGAGCGCCGGCTGAAAACCATAATAAAATGAGCCGAATATTAAAACCAGAAGTGCCACTATGCCGGTGGTTCGCAATGTCCTTAAGATAAATCCTGTCTCAGTCGTCCTTAGCATCTTTATCCGTCTCTTCAGCCCTCTTTATAATTCGATATATTTCTCTTCCCGCAGCGATAAATCCGAAGATTAAAAATAGGACCAGTAAGAATGGTTCGGTTCCCAGCTTGGAGTCGAGCCAGCGGCCGATAAAAAAGCCCACCAGCGGCCCAACCGCCAAAAGGATCGGGATCGTCCCTAATAACCCCAGCTGTCGATATTCAATACTTCCCTTCTTCTTCGGTCGTTTATCAAAATCGGGCAATTCTCCCCAATTCCCTAAAAATAATTAGCCAAAAATATATTTTTGTTTTGATATGTCAAGAGCCTTGTGAAATTTTCCACATAAATATCGATAAAAAAATCGGAGTTGTTTTTTTGTGCGGAATTCCCGGCATATTTTTTATTCGCCTGAAAAAATGGCCGAAAAAATATCTGTGCCGATTGAAAACTAAAATCGATATCCGGCGGATACCCGTAAGGTCTCATCAAGCAAATCGTTATGCATCCAGGCGAAATCGAATTGAACCCGGTTCAATACCATTCCAACCCCGGCCGTCAGATCGCCGATATCAAACCCGGCCCGGCCAAAAAACATCTCTCGATACGATATTTCCGCGCCGTAATGGGTATCCAGAGAGATATTTCCCATCCAATATTGAGCGGCCCGTCGTATCCCCTCGAATTTAATATCGCCGGAAACTGCCAACCGCCCCGTAAAATCGGAAAATTGGCGCCAGATTAGAAGACCCGGTTTGACCGTCGGATATATTGATTCATTAGTGCCATTATCATAATGAATCAAACCGGTGGTAATATCGGTAATTGCCAATCCCACCCTCGCATACGAAAACGGCTGATAAAGCGCCCCGGCGTCAAAAGAAAACCCGTACCCCTTGGCGGCCACGATATCACGATAAATCAGGCGGGCGGAAAGCCCGATATCAACATTGCGATATCTCCCTCCGGCCGATCCGGCCAACATTATATCCCCGTGCGATTCCTGACTCACCACATACGGCCGTCCCTGGGCATTGATATCGGTAATATTGACGCCGCCCCCGCCCAGATAATAGATATAAAAACCGTAAGAATGAAGCAGCGCCGATGTGTCTCGTCGGGATGAAACAAAACCCGCAAAATCATGATTGAGAAGCGAACCAAAAGTCTCGGCATGCATGGCCGACAAATTTCGGCCGGTCAAGTAATTCATTCCGGCCGGGTTCCAATAAGCGGCGGTGGCGTCAAACGGCCCGGCTATAGCCGCCCCGCCCATGCCCAGCGGTCGCCCCCCTACACCCAGCGAGAAAGGGTCCTCGGCATATTTCGCCCCCATGGCGGCCGGGGCCAGTAAAACCGCCAGCAAAAAATAATATCCAATTCGCATCATATTAAAATACCTATCGGCCGCCGCTTTCGCAACCTCATCTCGCCAAATAAATAAAAAAGGCGGGATCGAATCCCGCCTGATAAAATATATTTATACCCAATTATTGGGAAATCGGCTTGCTTTCAGACTTGGTGGAAGCGGTGCATTTCCCGGTCAAATCACAGGAAGCACCCTTCTTCATCCCCTTCTCACCGGTCGATGTGGCCACCGCCGGAACAACTTCGGCCTGATAACCAGCCGTCGTTACGAGACCAGCCAGTTTCGCGCTTTCCACTTTGGTCGGATCATAGCAGACTACCGCCTGCCCGGTCTTATAATCAACCGATATCACCTTTATGACCCCTTTGTCGGCCTTAAGGGCTTCTGTCACCGATTTTTCACACCCGGTGCAGGTCATTCCCTTTATATTCAGACAAATATTGGCGCATTCCCCTTTATAATCACACTGCCCCCCCATGGCATTCGCCATCTTGGCCTCTGTCATACCCTTGGCAGAACAGCCGCCGCCCGATGTAGCATTGGCCGTTTTGACCTCGGAAGCTTCCTTCATATAGGGACAGCCGCCTGAATTAGCATTGGCCGTCTTGACCTCCGCCGTGCCCTTGACGGCTGAACAACTGCCGCCCGATGTGGCGCTGGCGGTTTTCACTTCGCCCGAGGCCTTCATGGCCGGACAGCTTTTGCTCGCCGATGCCTCCTTGGCCCCGTCACAAGCCGAAGCGTAATTGAAGCCCGCGGCCAAAACCAATATGGCCGCCA
>CALMKK010000370.1 GCA_937867135.1 uncultured candidate division Zixibacteria bacterium | reverse complement strand
TATCCCGGTCGAAGTGGCGCGCCACATCACCAAGGCGATTGAAGATAAAATCGGCGGTAATGACAATATCGAAGATGTCGCCTTTGGCGTCCTGCAAGAAAAATTATCAGGAGCAATCGCACCCGAAATCAAAATTGAGCCGGGGATGAAAATGGCATTTGTGGGGCCAAGCGGCGCCGGTAAAACATCGGCGCTGGCCAAGCTGGCGGCCCGTTTGACGGTCGATGAAAAGAAGAAAGTAACCCTGGCCTCGCTCGATAATCTCAAGGTCGCGGCCTATGAGGAAATTGGCAGTTATGCCGAGATGCTCAACATACCCCTTGAAAACTCCGCGAATTTGAAAAGAAAACTTGCCGGCGATACCATTCTACTGATAGATACTCCCTCCCTTTCCTGCCATGGCAAAGAGGGAGCCGCTCTGGCCAAGCGATTGATGCAATTGAAGCCCGATATTGTCTTCCTGGTTTATTCGGTCTGTTCCAAATCGCGCGATTTAATCGACGCCATGGTGCATTTTGAAGCCCTGCTGCCCAAATACTTGATTGCCGGACATTGTGATGAAACCAGACGATGGGGCGCCATCCTGACCATGGCCGAATATCTCGAAATCCCGCTGGCCTATACCAGTTCCTCTTCCGGCGGAAATGGAAAACTGGATTTGCCGGACGCCACGGCCATAGCTCGCAAGGTCATGAGAATCGAAGAGGTGCCTCATGCCTAATAATCGTCTGACCGATTTTCCCGGTCTGTTTTCCGAAAGCAATAGAAAGCCGTTGGTGGTGTCTTTCCTTTCGGGCAAAGGGGGGGTCGGCAAATCGATCTCAGCTTATAACCTGGCCGTTGTGACGGCTCAAACCGGTGCGGAATGCCTCGTCATCGATGCCGATTGGTATTTCGGCAATCAGCATATCTTGGGGAATTTTATTCCCCGATTCACTCTGGCCGATATTATCGCCGATCGCAATATAGTGGCTTCGGCGGCGGTTATGGTACAGCCGCACCTCTCATTCATTGCTTCTCCGTCGGTCGGCGCGCAAGAAAATGCTTTTGACGAATCGTCATTCGCCCGATTGCTGGCTGATATTCCCGAAATATTTGCCTCGTATGATTTTATATTTATAGACACTCCGTCGGGATTGGTAAACCTGATTACGTTGGCGGCCAATGCGGCCGATCTCAATCTGATTGTTTTAAATCCTGAGCTGACGTCGATCGCCGACGCCTATGGATTATTCAAATATCTTGTTCGTTCCAACCGGAAAATCTCTGTTCATCTTTTGATCAATCGTGTTCAAAACTACAGTGAGGCGGCCTTCATTTATCAGAAACTGACCGCACTCTCGGAGACCTTTCTGGGGCGGCTTCCTTTTGATGCCGGCTATCTGCTTGAGGACAAATCGATTATCGAATCAATCGCAGGGCAAAAATCTCTTTTCGAAATTGATCCGAAAGGTCCCGGTACGGAACGGTTTTTGTATTTACGGAATCGTCTCTGGAAAGAGAAAACCGGCTATGAAGAGCCGGAAGCAACAAAACAGGCCACGAAAATAAATACTCCCAAGGTTTTAGCCGATATAAAAGAGGAATAGCGTTTTTATGATTAGTACGACGCGAAAACCAAAAGTAAAACGGGCTGAGCTTAAAGCGAACAGGCCCCATCGGATTTCTGTCTATAAGGCTCCCGAAGAGGAAGTCAAAGTCGAAAAGAAGGTGACTGAAATGACCATCGACTGGCTTCGCTATCAGCGTGATGCCAATCCCGATGTGCGGGCACGGCTGCTCCGACGGTACCTACCGTTAGTTCGCAACGTTGCGGGACGAATGGCGATCGGCTTTCCCCGTTCGGTGGAATTGTCGGATTTGATCAATACCGGCGTTATCGGTCTGGTCGAAGCCTTTCGTAATTTCGATCCGGATCGGGGCGTCAAGTTCGAGACCTACGCTGTCCCCAGAATCCGGGGTGCCATTCTGGATGAATTGCGGGCTCTGGACTGGGTGCCGCGTTCGACCCGGGCGCGATCCCGCGAAATCGAGCGGGCCCTTTTGTCTCTGGAAAATGACTATGGTCGTCCCCCGACCGACGCCGAACTGGCCGAAAGGCTGGGGTGTACCGTGGAGGAATTAATGCTGGCCATTGGCGATGTCACCGGCTCGTCGCTTTTGTCGCTTGACGAAACCATTTATCGCGAAGACGATAATCATCAGGTGCCGCGAATCGAAACGGTGCGCGACGAACATCGGGCCACTGCCCTGGGAGAATTGGAAAAAGATGAATTGCGGGCGTTTTTGGTGACGGCCATCGACCGTCTGACCGAACAGGAAAAACTGGTCATCGCCCTGTACTATTTTGAAGAACTGACGCTCAAGGAAATCGGCGAAGTCATGTCGATTTCGGAATCGCGGGTGTCCCAGATACACACCAAGGCTGTCCTGAAACTCCGGGGAATGATTCGCGAGAGATTTGCTTTGAGCGGTTAAAAAAGGAACAGCGTCATGATTCGGCCGGTGGAGCTTTCCGATGCCCTTTCCAAAGCGGAAGTGGCGGGGAAACTGAATCAAATGCAGAAGGCTCATTCCGAGATGGAGCAGCGGCAGTTCGCCGCCGCCCTGAAGGAGAAGATCAGTGTCGATGCCGAAAGGACGCATGAAACGGAAAAGACCGATTCGGTAATTATAAGCAAAGATAAACAGCAACAAGAAGAGAAGCAGAAAGATAATGAGAAAGAGGAAGAATCAGGCAATGAAGACAATGAGGAAGAGGGCCCGCCGCAGGAGCATCTTGACATAACTGCCTGAGGAAAGGATAAACATAAAATGGGATTTTCATCGGATCAGATAGTGCAAATAGGATTGAATTTTGCCGGTTTTGTGACAGCCGGCTTGTTGACGGCGGTAATTTATTCACTCTGGACGGAACGCCGTCAGGCAACGCGCGCCGCCCTGTCCCGAACCGCGCCTTTGAACCTGCCCAAAATGCCGGCTAACGGCCCAACGCCGGAGAAGAAACCGGATGTCGAGTTTATTAATTTAAAAGAGAATGCAACCAGGCCGCGTCGGAGCCATCGCTCCACGGCAAGCGCCCCAGCCGACGGTCACAAAACCCGTGATCGCCAGGAGATTATCCGCCTGGCCAAAGAGATGCTGGCGGAGCGGAAAACCAGCGCCGAAATTCGGAAAACGCTGAAAGTTACCGACGGAGAACTCTCCTTTCTTAAACAAAATATGAATCTTCAAGGAATAGCGAGGAACAGCTAATGGCATCGGAAACACCCGTATTTCTAACCAAGGTCGAGTGTCCAATCTGCAAGACCATAAACGAATATGAAACGCTCAGAATGGGCGCCTATACGGAATCCGATCGGGACACCGATTTCTGTCCCACCGGACGAAAATGGCGCAATCCCAGATATCAAGCCTATAATCCGCTTCTGTTCTTTACCGCTTCCTGTACCAGTTGCCATTATACCCGGGAATTCACCAACAGCTTCAAGGAATGGAAAGAGGATCAGTATTTCAAGACCTATCGCCTTAAGACGGTTAAGGAAAAGCATTTGGATATGCTGGCCCAGCCCGATTCTATTTTAAAAATTATCGGCGATCGACTTGCCCCGCATCGCTATCCCAATGAGACGGCCATATTGAAAATCATTCTGGCCGTTGTCGATGAGACTCTCAACGATAAACAGGTCGATCTTGATCTGGGGCGCTTCTACCTGCGGATTGCATGGATCTTCCGGGAGATGACATCCGGAGAGAACACCAATCAGCAGGCCTTAAAGGGACATCTTACCGAAATGGGCGATATTCTCGAGAATTTGCGCCAATCCGTATACAACCTTAAAGTAAAATCTTTTGATTTTGAGAAATGCGCCGCTTCCCAATTCGAGGATGAAAAAATCTCGGCTGAAATAAAGTCGTCTCTTTACCCAATCCGCGATAAGTACGAAGCCGAGCTGAACGCACTTCGGGAATTATTATCGCTGTCCGATTCGAAAATCGATGCCGTGCAAGACATCTTTCGGGAACACAAATGCCTGGCCGTCGGCTCGGCTGATGGCGATGTTCCGCTCGGATTTCATGAATTCCCGACCTTCCATGATTTTTTGGGCCATCTGGCCGAAAAATGGAGCGGCATTCCGCGCAACGAACGAGAGGCCCTGGAACTGGCGGTGAAATACTATAAAAGTGCCTATGAAGACGGCCGGGATATCGGCGAGGGAAATCAGCAGATACAGGCCTCGTATCTGATTGCCGAACTCTCACGGCGAATCGGCAATTTTGATTTGGCGCGGGAATATTTCAATACCACCATCAGGAACGGTCAGGAATTTATTTATAAACATAAAGGCGACCAGAGTCGGACCGCCATGGCCCGGAAAATTCTGGAATTGGCGATTGAGCAGGGGCGGAGCAATCTGGCGGCATCCAAGACGGTTTAAAGACGATTATGGTGAGCACTAAACAAAGCACTGATACTTTTCTCCTCAAGCCCTGGGAGAGAATTGAGGTAGTGGTCGGTGAAGGGAGCGAGCAGGGAGTATATGTCTCACGGGTTGAGGATATCAACAGCGAGGGCGTGCTCATAACCAAACCGGATTTTATCGGCGGTAACAAGCTATTGACGGCCAATGCCTTTGTCTATGTGCATTTCATGCGGCCCGACGCTCTTTATCGTTTCTCGGCCCGATTGCGGCCGATTCCCAATTCGAACGACAAAATGATTCAACTCTACAATATCGGCGGCGTGGAACGCGTCCAGAGGCGGCAATTCGTGCGGCTTGATATGCGTCTGGATTTGAAATATGCACCGCTCAAAAGTGTGTCTTTGGAGAGCGGTATGAGCACTCTTATTTGGAAAGATTCCCACACCGCCAATGTTTCGGCGGGCGGCCTGTTGATGAAAGCCGGAAATGATTTGTCCAAGAGTGAACTTATTCTTATAAAGGTTTCAAAATACGAAATTCTGGGAATTCCGCGCCTGGTGGCGGCTATCTGTTGCCGCATCGTGCGCATGGATGAAGACAAATTTGCCGGGGTGGAATTCATTCTCGATCGCAATTTGCTTAAATATTTCAGTCAAAATGAAATTGATCTTTTGCCCAGTCAGGTGAAGTCCTTCAATTACAGTATTCAGAACAAAATCGTGAAATTTATTTTCGAGCAGCAGATAAAAGATCGCCGGAAAGGGCTGATATAATGAACAGCGAAACCGTTGTCATCAGCAGCGCCCAAATCGATTATTCCCGGCTGGTGGGTCGGGAAATTCATCTCCGCACCGAACAATTCCCGTCGAACTTACTGACGACACGCGTTACGGCCCTGACCGATAATCGATTAATCATAGATCGATCCGGTTCCTGCGGCCGTATCGATCAACTGGTTGCCGGTCAAAGGATCGAAGTGATATTCGACTATAAAGGGGAACCTGTTAAATTCAGATCGGTGCTGGCGATTCCTCGAATCGGTCGCCTGCAAATACCTATAGCGGGCGAAGTATGTCCCGAATTGCAGCGGCAATTCCTGCGCCTTGATCTGGAACATCAGGTCCGACTGACCTTTTTCGATGAAACTAATATCGGATTTATCCGCCTCAATAAACTCAAATGGCTGGAAACATCGACCATTAATATCGGCGGCGGCGGTATGCTGGTCAAAATTCCGACCTTTATCGGCCCGGAGGGATTTGTGGTCCTCCATCTGGGCTTATCCGAAATTGATCTGCCGGGCCTTCTCGTGGGACGGATCCGCCACCGCCAGCGCCACGAAGATAATCTAAATCGAGTCGGCGTGGAATTTGTCATAAGAGAAAATTGCGCGGAAAAACTCCCCAAAAATCTTATTCGCAATTTGCCGCTTAAGATGTTCGACTTCGATGAAACCGGCCGCTCCGTTCTGACCGAATATTTAATAGAAAAATATAATAAAATTGTTTCCATAGAAGGGAAAATTGTATGAACCCGTCCCGCGTAAAAGTAATTTCCGAGATGGCGACTGACAAGGATGTCATTAATTTAAAACCGCCTTTTAATGTGCATAGCGATAAGCAGCGACGGTACGTTCGTCTGCAGGTTGCCGAACCGGTCCGCTTCGCGCTGCTAAAGAACTCAGCCGGCGGCTTCTGGCCCGACGGCGACGGCCAATCCTATAACGGCGCCGTGCTCAACATATCCGCCGGAGGCGTGCTGATTGCCGCCGCCGAACCGGTCGAAGAAGGCGCCGTAATTTTGCTTCGATTTTCCCTCCAGGATATCGAGGTTATAGATAATGTGGTGGGTATGGTCAAAAGGGTCGATGCCGACGACAAGGAATGGCTGGTCGGCGTTGAATTTGTCTCGAAAGAATATCTTCGCGATATTTTCAGCGCGGCTGAAATGGAAGTTTTGCCGCGCAATCTGACCTCTTTCGATGAAGGAATAAAGAAAATGCTGAATAAGTATGTCTATCGCAAAAGAGTAACCGGGGAAGATCGATAGATGAATCATCGCGTGAAAACAATTATATTGTCCAGCATGTTGCTGGTCGGCGGATTAGCCGTCCGGGCTCAGGATTCGGTCATCGTCAATATTAGCCCGGCCGCTTGTCCCTACGCCGATTCCCATTTAGCCGAGAGATTGGAATACAAACTCTCGACGCTTAATCATCAGCCCCTCGCCGTTAATATTCAGGCCGCCAAACCTGCAAAATTCGAAAATCTGGAACAGGTTATAACGCGCGGGAAGGCTCAGAAGGCCCGCTTCCTGATCGATATCACGGTTGAAAAACTTGATTTGATCCAGAAAAAAATAACCGTTGTTCCGCTGGCGGTCTACCGCTACCAGGTTTATGGAATTATTACCGGGCAATTGCGCATTGTCGATGTGGCTAAAAGGCGGGTGGCTAAGATGGACCGATTTTACTGGGAAATGAAGGGATCGGATCAATGGCAGTTGATCGATGATGAGCCGACCGATCCGGCCCTGAAACTCCCGGCCGATGAGAAAATTTCACTTTTTGATGCGCTCGAAGAAAAGGCCGCGGTGGCTTTATTTGAAGATATAAAAGCCGCAACCAGAGGAAATCATTTTGACTCGCAAGAATGACAAGAACGATGAGCCGGTCAGTCGGTTCTGGACCAAAATCAATCTCGTCAATGAAATTGCGGCGATATTACGCAAGGAGCCGCCGCTTAAGGCAACCTTTCAGCGGATTCTGGAAGTAATTCAGACCGTCATTCCGTTTGAATCATCAACCCTTTACCTTTTCAACCGGAAGAAAAAGGAATTGGAGGAAGTTGTCACCCTTGGTCCGAAGATCGATCCGATTAATTTTGTGCAGTTCGATGCCGGCAGCGGCCTAAACGCCTGGGCCGCCCAGCAGAAGAAGCCGATTCTTCTATCCAATCTGAAAAATCAGGATCGACCGCCGGAAGAGGCCAAAAGCTCCTTTCTTATAATTCCGCTTCTGGTGGAAGATAAAATTATCGGGACGGTCAGTTACGCCCACAGCCGGCCCGGTTTTTTCCAAGATAAGGATCAGAAATTGCTGCTTGTGGTCGGCGACCAATTGGCCGTCTCCATTGAACGCCTTCTTTATCAGAGGGAACTGGAGAGGAAAAATCAAATTTTGCTGAAAATGCAAAAGGAGTTAAAGGCCGTTCAGAAAAGCCGGATTGACAGCGAAAAACTGGAAGCGGTCCGCCAATTGGCCGTTTCAATAAACCATGAAATCAATAATCCGCTTTCGGTAATAGTCGGCAATATTCAATGTCTGCTGTTTACGAATAAGGATTTGGATAAAAAAGTAGTGGAACGCCTGAAAACAGTGGAAGAGGAATCGCTGAAAATCGCCCAAATCAATCGCCGACTGTTGAAAATCGAGGACCTGGTATCGGAAACATATATCGGCAGCGGCAACAAGATAAAAATGATAAATCTGCAAAAGTCTTCGGCGGGAGTTTAAAACCATGGAATATGTCAGGACTCCGTCGACGGAAATCGATGTTACTTTTTTGAAAAGCCATTTTGACAATTCCCCGCTGGGATTCTTTATGATTAACCGGTGCGGCGTGATCGAATATTTCAACGCTTCGGCCGCCGCCATCATCGGGTTCGGAAGAGCCGATGAGGCGTGCGGGGCGCCCGTACAGGATATCGAGTCCGTCATTAATTGCGATCTCAGCGACTGCTTCAATGCCATACTAAACGGTCAGACCTTCCAGAAAAAAGAACATCGCTGCACCAATCGCCTGGGGCATTTTGCCATCCTCAATGTCTTCGGCAGTCCTTATCGAATGCCCACCGGCGAAATTGCCGGCGTCCTGGGAATCGTCCAGGATGTGACCGATATTTCCAAACGAAAGGCCGACCTCGAAGAAGCGATTCTGGAATTGTCAATTTTGTCGCAGGTATCGGAGGCTTTGTCTTCAACGGCCGATTTGGATGAAGTTTTAAAAATAATATTAACCGGGGTGACCGCCAATCAGGGGCTCGGGTTCAATCGCGCCTTCCTGTTTCTCGCCAATGAATCCGGGGAATATGCCGAAGGGCAACTGGCGGTCGGGCCAAGAAATCCCGATGAGGCCGGACAAATTTGGTCGCGTCTCGACAGCCAGAAAAAAACCTTGAAAGAATTGCTCGACGACTACAGCGAGCGGGAGAATTCCTCAAATTACACTCTCAGTTCATTCATAGCCGGGTGGAGAGTATCCTTAACCGATGACTCCTTTTTCAGCCGGGCGGCCCGAGAACGATGCGGTATTAATATTCATGGCAAAGATGATCTTTCCTCGACTTCACGGGATATTATGACCCGCCTGAATTCCGAAAATCTGGCCGTGGTTCCAATCGTGGGGAAAGGCAAGATATTAGGCATCATCGCCGCCGACAACCGCATCACCGGCAAAAGGATCATTTCCTCCGAAGTGGAATTGCTTCAGATTTTCGCCAACCATACGGCCGTCGCCATTGAACGCTCCCGGCTTTACGATAATCTCCTCGAGCATACTGAGGAATTGGAGGAAATGAATAAACAATTGGCCGAATCGCAGGAGCAGATTATCCGAGTCGAAAAAATGTCCGTCATCGGCGAATTGACTTCATCAATTGCTCATGAATTGCGGAATCCCCTGACCGTTATCGGGGGCTTTGCCAATCTCATGCTTTCATCGGGGGGAAATGACAGCAATACCGAATACCTCAATATCATTATTTCCGAAACCAAACGGGCCGAAACGGTATTGCATCATGTCCTTGATTTCTCGAAAGCCAGCCGGACCAAAACCCAGGAAATAGACTTCAACCGTTTGGTGGTCCAAACCAGCGGCCTGTTGGCCTCCAAAACCCGTAACCGCCATCGGACGCCGTTTATGAGGCTGGCCAGCGAAAAACTGGCGGTCTGGGGTAACCCCGATCAACTACAACATGCCCTTCTGCAATTTCTGCTGGCGGCCCTGGATGAGATGACCGATGAATGTCTGATGGAATTGTCCACCGGCATCCACGAAGGGATGATAAAATTTACCATCGGGTTTAACGGGACCGAAGAGTCGCGCGCCAAGGTTTTAAAAACGATGAAACAAGTCTTTGGCAATTCAACAGGCACGCAGAAACTGTCAATCATTGTGGCCGGCGAAACCCTTCGTTATCACGGCGGTAATTATGGATTGGAAAGTTCCGAGGAAGGATTGCCGAGAATATATATAGAGTTGCCTCAATATAAAGGAGGGCAGGATGCATAGATTGCTGATTGTCGATGATGAAGACCATATCCGAAAATTATACAAGGACTACCTGAGCCGCGAAGGATATGAGGTGGTTACAGCGGCATCGGCCGATGAGGCCCTCAAGATTGCGGCGGAAATCGGCCTGGATTTGGTGGTGCTTGATATCGAATTGGAGGAAACAACCGGACTGGAAGTCCTTAAGAAGATAAAAGAACAATACCCGGCTCTTCCTGTTATCCTCAACTCCGCTTATTCGACTTATAAATCCGATTTCCATACCTGGGTAGCCGATGCTTACGTTGTGAAGTCCTCCGATATTGTTCCGCTGAAAGAAAAAATCAAAGAATTGGTGAAAGTATGACCCAACCGGATGATAAAAAACCGGAAATAAGCGTCGACGATTGGTCGATTCAGGTTGATGATTTGGCCAATCAGGTAAAGATGCTGGCCCTTAATCTGGCCATCAGCCTCGCCCGCAATAAGAGCCAGGCGGCCGAATTGGCCCACCTGGAGCCGGAATTTACCCGGCTGATCAACGGATCGGTGGAGGTAATCCGGGAAGTGGCGTCGATTATGCGTTCCTTCCGGAATGAAGATAAATTGGTCTATTCACCCCCCTCGGAAAGCGACAAGCTGGATCGTATTGAAACCTCGCTCAACGAGATTTTGAGCCTCAGCCGCAGTATTTTAAAAACTGTGGCCGATATTAAAAAAAGGAAGGGAAAGGTCGATAACTATAAATAGCCGCCGTTTTGCGACCCGGCGGAAAAGGGTTAGGATTGATAATGATAAAATTGAATAAAATAGAAGAAATGGCCCGACAACGGGGGCGCTCCTTTCGCATCTTGATAGTCGACGATGAACCCAGGGTTCAGGATGTCTTCAAAGAATTCTGTACCATCACGCCGTCGGTCGAAGTGGATTTGGCCGCCAATGGTTTGGACGCCATTAATAAGGTAAGAGCCAATAATTACGATCTGGTTACGATGGATTTAATCATGCCGGAAATGGCCGGGGTGGAAGCGGTCGCCAAAATAAAGGAAATCAAGCCGCATCTGCCGGTTATTATCATTACCGGTAACGCCACCGAGCGCCTGATTAATCAGGCCGGAATCAGAGGGGCCGCCTCATTGCTTTACAAGCCGGTCCTGCTTGAAGATTTTGTGGATGAGGTGACATTAGCACTGCAAAAAAGTACCACCGGTGGAACCAGATGAAAACCAGCGTAACAATTCTGATAGTCGACGATGAGCCTCTGGTGCGGAGCGTTCTCGAACAGCTCCTCCAACGCAAGGGATACAGCATAAAAGCGGTCGGAAGCGGACGCGAGGCGCTGGAATATTTGAAATCCAGTCATGTCGATCTGGTTGTTTCCGATATAAGAATGCCGGAAATGGACGGTTTTGAATTACTTCAGGTCGTGAAAAAATCGTTCCCCGATGTCGGCGTAATTATGATGACCGGTTACGGCGACGCCGGTTCCGTGAAAGAAGCGCTGAGTCTCGGGGCCGATGAGTATATCACCAAACCTTTCAAGGGCCCGGAAGTCTCCCTGATTATCGAACGGGCCTATTGGCGTTTCTTATCCAGTCAAAAAAGCTTTCAAATGGTTCAATCCAAAGCCGATTCTCGTTAAATCAACCGCCTATTTCCCTTCTGCGTTAAATCTAAATAGCGGTAAATCCGCGGCTCCTGATTTATTTGCCAATCGGCAGTCGAATGCTGTCCGGCATTTTGGACTTGACACTTGAGGAACATCTCGTTAAATTTCACAACCGATTTATATGAGGTGGCGGCAGGCTTTTTATTAATCGCCATCAATATATGAAAATATGAAATATACATATCGCGAAAACAGGATATTTTGAACCAACCTCACAGATGACGTTCAATTCGTCTGTGAGATTTTTTTTGAAAGTGGGAAGCGTGATTACAAACCGCACGATTCTGTTCAGCCTCACCCTGCTTCTTTGGGCTTCCCTTTCCGCCGCACAACCCCCCGTTGATTCCTCAACGGCCGGCCTATTTAACACCCCTCCGCCCGATGTTACGCCGGTCGCGCCCAGGAATTTGGTTGTTATGGATAATCCCAATGATGCCGGCCATGCCGTTATAATTACTTGGGATTCATCCATCGATGATCACCCCGGCGGCAAGGTTACGGCCTATAAGATTTTACGCTCTCAAAATAAAGAGAGCGGTTTTGCGAAAGTGGCTGAGGTCCCGGCCGGCTCACAACAATATATCGATAATGATGCCGCCGACAATATTCCGTATTATTATAAGATAATGGCCGTCAATTCTTCCCGTCAAGCCGGGCAACTGCTCTGGCAGGTTTCCAGCGAAACAGATATATTCGGGCCGGTCGAATCAAAACCGCAATGGTTCGACATGCGTCGCCTCAATGTCTTTATCGGCATGATAATCTTATGCGGTCTTATTATTTTTTATATCAACCAGGCCAAATCAGGGAAGAAATTGTTTATTCGTAAAATTGCCGGTCTTGACGCCGTCGATGAGGCGGTCGGCCGAGCCACGGAAATGGGCAAAAAGATTTTCTTTATCCCCGGCACTTCCGATATGGATAATGTCCAAACTATTGCGGGCATCACTATTTTGGGCCGGGTGGCACAATTGGCGGCCGAATACGAAACCTGGATTGAAGTCCCGGTCAGTCGTTCGCTGGTTATGGTCACGGCCAAGGAAATTGTCAAAGAGGCTTATACCAAGGCCGGCCGTCCCGATTCCTTCCGGGATGAGCAGGTTCATTACCTGACTGACGATCAATTCGGATATGCGGCCGGTATTGATGGTATGGTCGTGCGTGAAAAGCCGGCCACCATATTTTTTATGGGTAATTTTTACGCCGAGTCGTTGATTTTGTCGGAAACCGGAAATTCGATCGGCGCCATTCAGATTGCCGGAACCGGTCAACCTTCCCAGTTGCCCTTTTTTGTGGCCGCCTGCGATTATACTCTCATCGGCGAAGAGCTTTTTGCCGCCTCGGCCTATTTATCCCGTGAACCGAAATTGCTCGGTTCTCTAAAAGGACAGGATATTGGCAAGGCGATTATTCTGGTGGCGATTATCGTCGGTATCCTGCTGGAATCTTTCAATCTTTTCCAGCTGTCGAACTATTTCAAGGTGATTGGGTAGGGAGGATAAAAATATGAGACGAGAAGTTCCTTTAATCATTACGGCCGTTGTGGGAGTAATTTTTGTCATTCAATATTTTATTCCCCATGCGCCGTTCAATCAATTCAATTCGTGGTTTTCCGATTGGTTCGCCATTATTGGAGCCTGTGCCATCTGGCTCGGAGCGTTGAACTTGATGCGCATTTCCGCCGATAAGATTTATCGCCGTCGCTCCGGTTGGGGCTACGCCGCAATCATTATCGCTTCTTTTCTATTAATCGCAACAATCGGTTTTGCCGGCGGTTCTCAGTTCCGCGATCCGGGAACCGGTTTTGATTGGCTGTATACTTGGGTCTATTCCCCTCTTTCGGCGACGATGTTTGCGCTTCTGGCATTTTTCGTCGCGTCGGCGTCTTATCGCGCCTTCCGCGCCAGAAATCTGGAAGCCACTTTGCTTCTTCTGGCCGCTTTCTTCGTTATGATTGGACGGGTCCCGGTGGGGGATGCCATCGGTTCTTTTATTCATCTGCCCGAGAGCCTGATGCCTTCCAAGATTACCATCTGGATAATGGGTTTTATCAACTCTGCTGGACAGCGGGCCATCATGATTGGCATCGCTCTGGGCATTGTCTCGACCTCCCTGCGCATTATCCTCGGCATTGAACGGTCCTATCTGGGGGGTGATTGATTATGAAACAGGATCTCCTTCTCTTTGGCGCCTTGATTGTCATTGTGGCGATGATTTTCCTGCTGGTGCCTAAACCGATTGTTTTTTCCACGACCGTTTCTTACCTGATTATCGGACTGATTTTACTGGCTCTTATATTTATATTTATTCGTACCATTAACGGCCATTTCGTGGGACGACGCATTGTGTTTCTCTTTGTCGGCATTGCGGTGGTTCTGCCGTTTTTCATGAAAATCCATCAGCCGATCCGCGTTTCACCGGAAGTGCAAACCGTATATGATTCCACGGCGCAATTGAAACCCGGCTCAAAGGTTCTGGTTTCATTTGACTACGACCCGGCCTCGGCTCCGGAACTACAGCCGATGGCGGAATCATACTTCCGCCTTTGCCTGGAACACGATTTGAAGATAATTATTATGGGACTTTGGCCTCAGGGCCCGCAACAAGCGGAATTGGCCCTTCAGATTGCTCTGGCCGACTCCTCGATTGTGAAGAAAAAACTGGAGCGGGGAATAGATTACGTGGATCTCGGCTTTCAAACCGGAAATGAATTTGTCATCCAACGCATGGGAACCGATTTTCGGACGATGTTTCCCCGCGATACCAGAGGGATTCCATATGATTCGATTCCGCTTCTGCGCGATGTCCGGAATTTTTCCAATATCGATTATTCCTTTAATCTTTCGGCCGGCTATCCGGGAACGGTGGAATGGATTCAGGTGGCCGTCGATCGCTACGGCTTAAAATTGGGCGCGGGAAACACCGGCGTTCAGGCTACCGGCATGTACCCGTACCTTCGCGCCGGTCAATTGAAGGGGCTTTTAGGTGGTTTGAGCGGCGCTGCCGAATTTGAACGGGCCACCGGCAAAGAAGGAACCGCGACCTTCTACATGCTGCCCCAGTCATTCTCGCATGTCATTGTAATCGCTTTTATCCTGATCGGAAATGCCGCCTTTTTCCTTGGTGAAAAGAATAAAGCGAGAAAGGAGCAGAAATAACATGGATACGTTTGGAATCTGGGTTGCCGCCTTTCTCACTTTGGGAATTATCTCCTTCCTTTATAGAGATAATCCCTGGTATAAAGTCTGTGAATCGATTTTTGTCGGAATCTCGGCGGGGTACTGGTTTGTCACCCTATTTTATGATAATATACTCGGTCTTTTCTGGAGGGGGGTAACCAGCCCGGATCCCCACTACATGCTGTTAGTCGGAGCCGTTCTCGGATTTATGATGCTCCTGAGGCTGGTTCCGCCGATCGGTTGGATCTCCCGCTGGCCGCTGGCTTTTGTGGTCGGGGCGACAGCCGGTCTTTATATCATAAATTATTTTTCCTCCAACGTCATGCTTCAGGTCCAAAGCACTCTGGCGCCTCTTTTCAGCACTAAATTCGGCCAGCCGATATTTGAAGCCTCTTTATATGATACTATCGGCAATCTGGTCATCGCCGGCGGAACCTTTACGGGATTGGTATATTTCTTTTTCAGCAAAGAACATAAAGGCGTTTTTGGTGGGGCGGCCCGAATTGGCATCTGGACCATTATGATTACCTTCGGAGCCTCTTTTGGATATACCGTCATGAGCCGAATGTCGCTTCTGATCGGCCGCATGGAATTCATCTTCGGGGACTGGCTGAGGCTGATCAGGTGACAATGCGCGGAGCCAATCGACCATTTTGCCGTTTCGGATTATCCTTTTTTATAATATTGCTCCTGCCTGCTTATTTATGCGGACAGGAGTCAATTGCGCCTCCCTCGAAAGTTGTCGCCTATGATTTTAAATATGACCGCGGCGAGGCGGTTGAACTGTCATGGCAGTTATCGCCCGACGATAAAGGAAATGGCAGCATCAGCGGGTACGAAATCTATCGCGCCGAAGATCCTCTTGACAGTTTTATCTCAATCGGTTTTGTCAGCGCCGGGACCTCATCATATCGCGATAAATCAGTCTATAAGGGTCAAAGCTATCGCTATCAGGTGGCGACTAGCTCGGACGGCCATCTCTATTTTTCCGAAATTTCGGCGGCCGTTGTACCGCGCATGGAACTGATTAACTGGAATCTTCTCAATCTTTTCATTATCGGTCTTTTCCTTTGCGGCTCGGTCATCTTTTTCATTTCACACGCCACGCGAGGGAAAAAATTATTTATCCGCAAAATTGCCGGACTGGAGGCGATTGATGAGGCCATTGGTCGCGCCACCGAAATGGGACGCCCCATTCTTTTCGTTCCCGGCATTAATGATATGGATGATGTACAAACCATCGCCGGAATCACGCTTCTGGGCCGGGTGGCTAAGGTCGTGGCCGATTATGATATTCGCATAAATATGCCGGTATCCCGTTCGTTGGTGATGACCACCGCCCGCGAGACTATTCGGGAAGCCTATATGGGCGCGGGACGGCCCGATGCTTATAGCGATGATATGGTAAATTATATTACGGACGAGCAGTTCGGGTATGTGGCGGCGGTCGATGGTATCATGGTGCGGCAAAAACCGGCCACCTGCTTCTATCTGGGAGCCTTCTTTGCCGAATCATTGATTTTGGCCGAGACCGGAAATTCCATCGGGGCTATTCAGATCGCCGGAACCGCTCAACCGGCTCAGTTGCCGTTTTTTGTCGCCGCCTGTGACTATACCCTGATCGGGGAAGAGCTTTTTGCCGCCTCGGCGTACCTTTCGAATGAACCGAAGCAATTGGGTTCACTCAAAGGCCAGGATATGGGAAAGCTTCTGGCCATGATTGTCATAATCCTGGGCGTACTGGCCGCCACCGTTTCTCAGATGGGCGGCGGGCAGTTCTTTACGGATATTCATCAATTTCTCTCCAACATTTTTACGGTACAAAATTGAAAAGGAATAAAATATCGTGAAACGCCAGGTCCCGGTCATTATAACCTTCATTGTCGGCGCGGTATTGATTGTCTCGGTCTTCTTCCCGCCGGCCGAGAGGCTCGGCGAGAATTTTTCCGTCTTTTTCGATATTATTGCCGTCTTTGCTTTCTTCCTGGGCGGTGGCAATCTGATTCGCATCCATGGCAACAAAATTTATCGTCGCCAAAAGGATTGGGCCTTTTCCGCCGTCACTCTGACCGGATTTATTGTCATGCTGGCGGCGGGGCTGTTTAAGATTGCCAACCCGAACGGTATCACCGGCGATGTCGCCGCGACCGGCTCATTATTCCAGACTTTATATTATAATATTTTCTATCCGCTCGGCTCGACCATGTATGCTCTTTTGGCATTTTATGTGGCCTCGGCCTCCTATCGAGCTTTCCGAGCCAAAAATAAAGAAGCCACCATCCTGCTGATTGCGGCATTCATAATCCTTCTCGGACGGACCCCCCTCGGGGTCTATGCCACCGGTTGGGTTCCCGAATCTTTTTCATTGCTTCAGATTCCCAATCTGGCCATCTGGATTATGTCATCCCCCAATCTGGCCGGTCAGCGCGCCATTATGATCGGTATCGCCCTCGGTGTTATTTCCATGTCCTTAAGACTGATTCTCGGTGTCGAGCGGACCTATCTGGGGGTGGATAATGAATAAATGGGGCCTTATCATTTCGCTCACCATAATTGCCGCCGGATTATTGTACCTATTTATCAAATCTATCAGGGGTCGCGATGTGGAGCGGCGCTTCATTTTTCTCTTTATGGGTTTGGCGGTGGCGGTCCCGATATTGTTCAATATTTCCTTCTCCGAAAAAGCCACCCCGATCGTCAAAGCCGCTTTCGATAAAATTGAGAATCTTCCGCCCGGCTCGAAAATTTTGATTTCCTTTGACTACGACCCGGCTATGGCTCCCGAAGTTAACCCCATGACCGATGCTTTCGTGCGCCACGCCATGGCCAAGGGACACCGCGTCTATTTTATGAACCTGTGGGCGACCGGACAACCGATGGTGGCGACGGCCATTGATCGAATAATAAAAACGGAATTTCCTGAAAAGAAAAACGGGGTCGATTATGTCAATTTGGGGTACAAAGCAGGCGGGACCGGCGTTCTCAATGTCATTATTACCGATATCCGAAAAATGTATCTGACCGATGTCAATGGCATCAATCTCGATTCCCTGCCGATTATGAATGGCATCCGTTCTCTGCGCGATATGGATCTTTTGATTTCGGTCGGCGGTGGACTGCCCGGTGTCAAAGAATGGGTCCTTTTTGCCGGAGATCCGGGACATATTCCGGTAGTGGGAGGTTGCGCCGCCGTTTCCGCCCCGCTGCTTTATCCCTATTACCCCAATCAATTAATGGGTCTTTTGGGTGGAATTAAGGGAGCCGCCGAATACGAATCGGAGTTGAAACGGAAATATCCCCGTTTTGCCGAAACCCCCCAGCCGGGAATAAAAATGATGGGACCGCAGACCATGGCGCATCTGGTAATCATGGCTTTTATTATTTTCGGCAATATTTCTTACTTCGTTTTGAAATCGAGGGGAGAATGAGATGAATAACTCCAGAATATGGTCGATCGTAATATTTGCCGCCGCGGTCCTGATATTCGGCCTGAGCTGGATTATTATTGGATCGCAAGCGGGCCATAATTTGACCGATGCTTTTCTGGTAACGGTTGCCGCCTTTCTTACTCTTTCGATTTTATCCTTTCTATATAAAGACAATCCCTATTACAAATTTGCCGAGCACCTGTTCGTGGGAGTTTCCGCCGCCTACTGGATGTCGGTCGGATTCTGGTCAACCTTCGTCGGAAATCTTTTGCCGCGGATTTCACCGTCCCTATGCACCTATTTCGGCGTTCCGTACAAAGGTTTTGATATCTTTTTCTTTATTCCTCTTATTCTCGGCGTCTTTCTTCTTATGAGATTATCATCCAAGATGGGCTGGTTGTCGCGCTGGTCGCTGGCTTTTATTGTCGGGACCACCGCCGGGCTTAATTTGATTCGTTATCTTCGCTCCGATTTTATAAGTCAGGTGAGCAATACTTTCGTGCCTCTGGTAACCGACTGGAGAGGGATTGGGCCGTTTTTCTCCGATTTTTCGTTGTCGATAACCGGACAATTCGCAATGAGCCTTTCCAATTGGGTGATTTTTGTCGGTGTCTTTTGCGGCCTGATTTATTTTTTCTTTTCCAAAGAACACAAAGGGGCTTTCGGTTATGCCTCCCGGATGGGCATTTGGGTTTTGATGATTACTTTCGGCGCCTCCTTCGGTTACACCGTCATGGGGCGTGTTTCGTTATTGGTGGGAAGGTTAACTTTCCTTTTCCACGACTGGCTGGGACTGGTCAAATAAGTGCACATATACAACTTTGCGAGGTGTGTATGAAATTTAAAATAATGATTCTCGGATGTCTCTTGCTGGCTTTGGCTCTCCCGGCATTGGCGCAGGATAGTGTCAAAACAGTGGAGGCATCCGCCATCCCGGCCATTTCGCCTCCGGCTCCGGCAACCAATGTTACCGCCATGGATTCGCCGAACGATAATGGTCATTCCTTAACTTTGCGATGGACACTTTCGGCTGATGACGGTGCCGGGCAAAAAACGGTCCTGGGATACAAATTCCTTCGATCTTTCTTCCCCGATAGCGGCTTTGTTCTCAGGGAAGGGATGGCTCCCTCCGGCAGCAGTGAATATGTGGATATGGGCGGACGAAAGCCGGATGATCGGGATTTCATGCCGAACGACACCGATTATTATTATATCGTCCGGGCCATAACTGCCGATAGCAATGTCTATTCCGATTCTCCGGTGATCGGACCGGTTAAGGCTGTCGGACAATTATATAATGTTGGCCGAACCCTGGTCCTGGTTTTTGTGCTCTGTTTTGCCGCCATAACTATTTTCTTCATACGAAGGGCCCGAAAAGGTGCCAAGCTGTTTGTGCGCCGCTTGGCCGGAATTGAAGCGGTTGATGAAGCCATTGGCCGTGCCACCGAAATGGGTAAGCCGATTCTCTATGTCCTTGGTCTGGGAACAGCCGCCGATATCGCCACTATTGCATCCTTCACCATTCTCGGACGGGTGGCCAAGAAAGTGGCGGAATATCAAACCGGCCTGATTGTTCCCTGCTATGATGCTATCGTGATGACGGTCGCACAGGAGACGGTTCGAACGGCCTATCTCGATGCCGGACGTCCCGACGCCTATAACGACGACATGGTCTACTATGTAACCTCCAATCAATTTGCCTATGTCGCGGCCGTAAACGGCACTATGCTCCGTCAGTTGCCGGCGACCAATATCTATATGGGAACGTTTTACGCCGAATCGCTTCTGCTGGCCGAAACCGGCGCCCTGGCCGGATCGGTGCAGATTTCCGGTACTGATCAGGTAGCGCAGATTCCGTTTTTTGTGGTCGCCTGCGATTATACTCTCATAGGCGAGGAGCTGTACGCCGCCTCGGCTTATCTGAGCCGCGAACCGATTTTGCTCGGTTCTCTGAAAGCGCAGGATTACGGCAAAGCGGCGATTATCGTTATTTCCATCCTGGGAATTATCGCCTCGCAATTCCGCTGGAACTGGTTCCTTGAACTTTTTAAAGCCGGCAATTAAAGGGAGGAAACCATTCATGAAAAGACAAGTTCCGTTAATGCTGGTTTTCACCCTGGCGCTGGTGATGATTGTCCAGTATTTTGTTCCAAATGATTTTTCGCTGGATACCAATGAATTCCTATTAAAATGGATTATTATCATCGGTATCTTCGCGATGGCGCTGGGAATCTGGTCGCTGATAAGAGTATCATATGAGAAAATTCGTCGGCGCGTCCCGGGATGGCAATATCCTATTGCGACTTTGCTCGGTTTGGCGGCCATGATAGTCTTTGGCTTTGACTACGGACGGCATTTTTATACGCAGGAGGGCCTCGAGAATTATATGTTCATTCACCTGTTCCAGTACATCATAATTCCGATTCAGGCCACCATGTTCTCCCTCCTGGCGTTCTATATTGCATCGGCCGCTTATCGCGCCTTCCGCGCCCGATCCGTGCTGGCCACCGTCCTGCTTCTGGCGGCGCTCATCGTGATGCTCCGTTTCAATCCTTATCTGGGCACCTTCGGAGTGTACCTTGAGAAGACAACTTCATGGCTTCTTAACGTCCCCAATCTGGCGGCCAAGCGGGCCATTATCATCGGCCTGGGTCTCGGGGCGGTTGCCACCGCTTTGAAAGTCATGTTGGGAATTGAACGCGCCTACTTGGGCCGGGATTGAGGAGGAAGCTATGAATATATTTGATCGATTAATGACCTTGGATCGCCGTTGGGTTTTCCTCTTTGTGGCCCTGGTCTGCGTAATAACCTATGCCATACCTTTTACGATTAAACTTAATAAATCACCGGAGGTTAAGGCGGTCTATAATTTTATTGATACCTTAAAACCGAATGATGTCATTTTTGTCGCAGTCGATTATGATCCCTCGTCTCTGGCAGAATTGCACCCGATGTTCTACGCCATTGTCGAGCAGGCTTTCCGGAAACACCTGAAAGTCATTTTCTCGGCCCTCTCGCAAAACGGGCCGGCCATGGTGGATCAGGTAATAAAGGCTGTCGCAGATTCGGTGAAACAGGATGGGACATATAACGGCGTCTTCTATAAAGGAAGACAAATTGAAGACGGCGTCGATTATACTTTTCTCGGTTACAAACCGTACCCGGCGCTGATTATTCTGGCCATGGGTCAGGATTTCAGGATACCGTTCCCGACCGACTATTATGGCAAGCCGCTTGATTCTCTGCCGATGATGAGAAACATTAGAAACTACGATCAAGTCAAATGCGTCGTGGAATTATCATCGGGAAGTTCCAGCGATATGTGGATAACCTACGGTCAGAGCCGTTATAATTTCCCGCTGGCCCTGGGTCTGACCGGCGTTATGTCGGCCGATTATTATCCCTATCTTAATTCCGGGCAGGTTTTCGGGATTATGGGCGGTCTGCTGGGGGCGGCCCAGTACGAAGCCTTGGCCGACAATCCCGGCGAGGCTCTTGACGGCATGAGGATTCAGGTTTATGCCCATCTGGTAATCATTATTTTTATCATCATGGGTAATATCGGTTTCATTCTGGCTCGTCGCAAGGCGAGAAAAGGTTAAGGAGGTGGGATAATATGCCAATGGGTACATTTCTTTGGACAACTCTGGGAGCCTTTTTGACGCTCTGCATTTTCTCATTTCTTTACCGCGATAATCCGCTATACAAGTTTGCCGAGCATCTCATGGTCGGAGTCTCGGCCGGATATTTCGTGATTCTGCTCTGGCACAACGGGCTGGTGCCGAATCTATTCAGTTTCTTAAGCGACGGCCATTTCTATTTTCTCTGGCTGGACGCCAAGAGCTGGTGGTATATATTCCCGGCCGTATTGGGCGTGATGATGTGGACCCGGTTTTCACGCAAATGGGCCTGGATCAGCCGCTGGCCGATTGCCATTTATATCGGTATCGGTACCGGCATCACCATTCCTCTGGTCATGCGCACCAGCATTAACCTGCAGCTTTATGCCTCTATCAGAAAAGCCATCGATTGGGGCAACTTTTTCGGAAGCGGCTACCTTGATTCGACCGCCGGATATTCTCAGGCGTTGATTTTCGTCGGGGTGATCGCGGCCCTGTTCTATTTCTTCTTTTCCAAGGAACACACCGGATTATTCAACGGAGTGGCCAAATTCGGGATTGGTATCCTGATGATTGGATTCGGAGCTTCTTTTGGATACACCGTTATGGGTCGTATTTCTCTGTTTGTGCAAAGGATTCAGGCCATCGGTAACTGGACAGCCACCTCATGGCACGCCACGTCCTCTTATCTAATTATTTGGATACTCATAATTGGAATTTTCGTTGTTCTTTCCATTTATGAGTTTATTCAATATATGAATAGGAGAGGCGCCGCTCAATCCGGTTCATAACAGATTTCTGCCGGTGTCAATTGTCAAAGCCCCGCCTTTGGAAGCGGGGCTTTTTTCTTTCAGACGGGAGTCAATTTTTAATTGCTCGTAATTAAAATGGAATCAAACGATTAAAATAAACTCATTTTATTTCTTCTGTTAAGTGCAATGGGATAAAAATATTGCGCAAGAATTTTTTATAAAAGTGCAGAATTTTCTTGACAAATGGAACCGCGATCGGTATAATTTATAAAGTAATACGTGGGCCGAGTGGTAAGTATTGCATTTTGGGTAACTAAACTCATTCCCGAAAGAGAGGTGGGGGGATGGCTATAACGGACGAATCCGCTGGAGCCAAGCCAAGAACCAGAAAAAAAAGGAAAGGCAAACTTTCAACGCCGGAGGCCCGCCGGGAGTATCAGAGGCGTTATTATCAACTCCACAAAGAAAAGGCCAAGGAATATCAAAGGCAGTATAATTTGACACACAAGAAAAAGGCCCGTGGGGGGCGGGGGAGAGCCAACTTTAATTGCCCTCGCGAAGTGATTAGATCCACTTTTAATACTTCCGATATTATGCATTCTCCGGTCGAGAAAACCCTTAAAATTCTGGAAAAAATCATTAATGGTGAACGTCTGTTTACCATGTAAAATCAATCCCCGAATTAGACGGCGGCCGGTTATTTCAACGAATATTTCGGCCGCCTTTTTTATTGCGTATCGGTATAAAATATCGTATTCATTTCCGATAAAAAAATATTGGTCTGGAGGCTAAAATGATTGCGGCAAAAAAAGATAACCCAAAAAAATCTGCCAAAGCCAAGGGCCCGAAAAAAGTTTCGAAGGAAAAAAGCATGCCTAAAAAAGTTGAACCCAAGACGATAAAAAAGAGTAAAGACGCGAAAATCCCCGGAAAATCCAAAGCGGCGAAAGAAAAACCGTCCGGAGCATATTCAATTGAACATCAGCCGTACTATTTTTTCGGTGGCGGCAAGGCCGACGGTGACGGAACCATGCGCGATTTATTGGGCGGCAAAGGAGCCGGATTGGCCGAAATGACCCGGGCCGGAATACCGGTTCCTCCGGGATTCACGATGACAACCGAAATCTGCAAGATTTTTTATCAGAGCGGAATGCAGATTCCGAAAGATATTGACCGGGATCTGGAAAAACAGGTGGATAGAATCGGAGATTTGGTCGGAGCCAAATTCGGCGATCCGAATGATCCTCTTCTGGTATCGGTCCGCTCCGGCGCCAAATTTTCCATGCCCGGCATGATGGACACCATTCTCAATCTGGGCCTTAACAAGCAAACGCTTGACGGTTTGATTAAAAAAACCGGCGACGAGCGTTTTGCCTATGACAACTACCGCCGCTTTGTCCAGATGTTCGGCAGTGTTGTGTTGGGCATCGATAAGGAGAAATTTGAAGAGATTATCGAACAGAAGAAGAAAGAACGAAAAATAAAGCAGGATTCCTCGTTACAGGTCGAAGATCTTAATGACATTGTCAAAAAATACAAAGCGATTATAAAAAGAAAAACCGGCGAGTCTTTCCCCGATGATCCCATGGTTCAATTGCGAATGGCCCGTGATGCCGTATTCCGTTCCTGGAATAACCCCCGGGCCATCAGTTACCGCCGAATGAATAATATTCCCGGCGATCTGGGGACGGCGGTCAATATCCAGGCGATGGTCTATGGCAATATGGGCAATACCTCGGGCACCGGCGTCGGCTTTACCCGCAATCCCGCCACCGGCGAAAAGGAATTTTACGGGGAATATTTATTGAATGCGCAGGGCGAAGATGTCGTCGCCGGAATTCGGACACCGCAGCCGATAACACAACTGGGCGATGAAATGCCTGATGTTTATAAGCAATTGAAAGATATTACAACCCGCCTCGAAAAGCATTATCGCGATGTGCAGGATTTCGAATTCACCATTCAGGAAGGCAAGCTGTTCATGCTTCAAACGCGCACCGGCAAACGCACCGTTCAGGCGGCCCTGAAAATTGCGGTCGATATGGTGAAGGAGAAGCTGGTAACCAAAGAAGAGGCCCTGATGCGTCTGGAGCCGGTGCAACTGGATCAATTACTGCACCCCAGACTGGATCCGAATGCGGAATTCGAGGTGGTCGCGCGCGGTTTGCCGGCGTCGCCGGGAGCCGCTTCGGGGGCGATTTATTTTACCGCCGATGCCGCCGTGAAGGCCGCCAAGGGCAAAGACCCGGTCATTCTTGTCCGACAGGAAACCAATCCCGATGATATCGAGGGGATGCATGCCGCCGCCGGAATTCTTACATCGCGCGGCGGGATGACTTCGCATGCCGCGGTCGTGGCTCGCGGTATGGGAAAATGCTGTGTCGCCGGTTGCGAAGCGGCGCGGGTCAATGAAGCCAAAAAGCAGTTGCAGATCGGCAAACTCATTCTCAAGGAAAAGGACGTAATTACTATTAACGGCTCGACCGGCGAAGTTATGATCGGTTCCGTGGCGACCATCGAACCGGAACTATCAGGCGAATTCGCCGAGTTTATGAGCTGGGCCGATGAAATCCGTCGCCTGAAAGTCCGGGCCAACGCCGATACCCCGCGCGATGCCATTCAGGCCCGCAAATTCGGAGCTCAGGGAATCGGCCTCTGCCGTACCGAACATATGTTCTTTGCCGAAGATCGTCTCCCGATCGTGCAGGAGATGATTCTGGCGGATACTACCGAAGATCGTCAGCAGGCCCTGGATAAACTTCTCCCGTTTCAAAAGAGTGACTTTAAAGGATTGTTCGAGGTAATGGACGGTCTCCCGGTAACTATAAGGACTCTCGACCCGCCGTTGCATGAATTCCTGCCCAACAAAAAAGTCGTCGAAGAAGAAATCTCGGAGCTCGATAAAACCGATGAACATTACGACGAGATTCTGGCGAGGAAACGAAAAATCTTGCAGAGAATCGATGAGTTGAAAGAAATCAATCCCATGCTGGGACATCGCGGGTGCCGTCTCGGTATTGTCTATCCGGAAATAACGGAAATGCAGGTGCGGGCCATAATTGAAGCGGCCTGCCATGTCGCCAAGGATAAGAAGAATATTGTCCCGGAAATAATGATTCCGCTGGTGGGGCATATCAATGAATTCAAAAATCAAAAAGAGGTCGTCAAGCGGATTGCCGATGAAATAATCGGCAAGCACAAGACCAAAATCGAATATCTTATCGGAACGATGATTGAAATCCCGCGGGCCGCCCTGACCGCCGAGGAAATCGCGGCCGAAGCGGAATTTTTCAGTTTCGGAACCAATGACCTGACCCAGATGACGATGGGATTCTCGCGCGATGACGCCGGGAAATTCTTGCGTTTCTATGTCGAAAAGGGGATTCTACCGAAAGACCCCTTTGTCTCCATCGATCAGACCGGGGTCGGACAACTGGTGGAGATGGGGACCAAAAGAGGCCGCTCCGTAAAGCCGGATTTGAAGATCGGTATCTGCGGCGAGCATGGCGGCGATCCCGATTCGATTGAATTCTGCAATCGTATGGGCCTTGATTATGTCTCCTGTTCGCCGTTCCGGGTGCCGATTGCCCGTCTGGCGGCCGCTCAGGCGACCATTAAGGAAAAGAAGAAAACCGCCGAACGCGATAAATAGCAATTTCCGAAATAATTGGGCCCGCATGACCGGGCCCTTTTTATTATCTTCTCGCAAATTGACAAGTCAGGGTATGATTATGGATAAAATTTCCACGATTCTTTTTGATGTCGGCGGCCCGCTCGTCAATGATGACCCCGCCATCGCCGCTTGGCACAGCCACCTGATGCAATTAGTGCGCGAAAAGACCGGACATATTTTCACCGAATTAAATGTCGACAAAATGGTAGAAGAGGCGGTCGCCTGCTGCGCTCCGTCATTTATTTCTTATGTCATTTGGCATATGGTTAAGCCGGATAAAAACCTATTCTCTGAATTGCGGCGTGAATGCGACCTCTTTCCCTTTGAAAAGTATATGGAGCCAGTTCCCGGAGTCATTGATACCCTCAAGCAACTGCAGGGTCGTTTCAAATTGGGGCTTGTTGCCAATCAGAGGTCGGCCATGGTGAAACTTCTTGAAGAGTGGGGGATATTGCAATATTTTGGGTCCAGATTAATGTCGGAGGAGTTGCGGCTCGCCAAGCCGGATGTTCGCATTTTTCTTACCGTGCTTCAGGTTCTCGGTTCCCGACCCGAGGAATCCGCCATGGTCGGAGACAGGCAGGACAATGATATTGTCCCGGCCAAGTTACTGGGGATGAACGCCATCAGATTGCAGGTGGGACCCCACCGAAACCAGATTGTCCGCTATCCCCGCGAAGAGCCTGATTATACTATCTCATCACTGTCCGGGCTTTTGCATATTCCATTTATTTCCAACAAGTTAAAGCACGCTGATTAAAAGGCGACACGAGAGCTGACTTCCATTTATCTTTAATTGATTTTAAAGACATAATTTATTTAAACAAAACCGGCCTTCTCGCGGTCAATATTAATGGGGAAATAAATAATAGGTTGAAATTGCGCTCGATTTTACATATAATTATAAAGTTTTGAAAGAAAAATCAGAATTGGAGGAGAGATAGAGATGGCACGATTCTTCATGTTTATGGTTATCGCCATTTTCGTATTGGCTTTGATGTTTGGTTGCGCGAAAGATATTGTTGTCAAGCCCCCGAGCACGCTGGTTGGCAATTATCATGGAATGATTACGGTTATACGCGGCTATGATACTTCCACTCCGACCACCGTGCAGGAATGGATTATGTGGACCTTCAGCGATTATAAATTTTGGATGTATGCCGAAAAAACCGATCTTCTGCCCAAGGTTTTTTGTGATATTACCGGAAATTACGTCACGACTGATAAATTAACCTTATCCGATACTAGTGTAATCGATGTTTTCACCTGCATTCATGACGATATCCCGGTCGGAACCTTTTCCATCGTCCGAGAATCCGACAGCGTCAAGATTTCCGGCACTATGAGAGATGGCAGTCGCTGGGTTGAAATCGCCATTAAGAAGGAATAGAATCAGGTGAAGTATTACCTGCAAACGGCCCGTTGAAACAAGGCCGTTTTCTAGAGAAAATTTGAATCCTATGCGACGCCTATTTATAATATTTTTAATCCTCTTTATTTCCGCCGCCTCGACTCTTCTTGTGACAAGCGGCGGCTGCGGCAAAAATAGCACCTCCAGCCCGGTGCAATTCATGCCGGGGACCTATAAAGGTATTTATGAGGTGATTCAACACTGGCAGTCGCCGGATCAATTAATTAAAATCGATACTATGAATTTCTATTTCGTCGAGCCAGATACCTTCCGCATGTATCATAATGATGCGGATCAGGATTGGTTGTTTTGCGATGTCATAGCGGGGAAATTCCTTTTCGGCCGCGATTCATTGAAACTTCAAAATATTGGTTTAAATAGTTCGCAAAAATGTGTCATCGATGAAAAACCTCAGGCGGAATATCTTTATCTGGTGGATCATGGCACGATTGTTTTTAAAACCTCCGATACCGCCCTCTATCGCCGCATAGAGCTCTGGAACAAACTCTAATATTTCCTGATTATTATAGATTTATCTAATTTTCACTGACAGCATCTGTCAGCGCCCATTCCTATAATACTATCGAGCCGGCAAAAGCCACAAACCTGAAAAAACCGGCAGATCCGGCCGTCATTAGAGAGGTGCTTATGCTGTCAAAAGTTTATTCATCGGCAACATTGGGGGTAAATGCATATCTGGTCGAAGTCGAGGCCGACTTACAGCAACAATTACCCCTTTTCATTACGGTCGGGTTGCCCGATGGGGCGGTGCGGGAATCAAAAGAACGAGTTACCGCCGCCATCAAAAATTCCGACTACATTTTTCCCAATAAAAAGGTCACGATCAATCTGGCTCCCGCTGATATCCGCAAAGAGGGCTCGGCTTTCGATCTGCCGATGGCGGTCGGTATCCTGGCCGCCACCGGTCAGATTTTACGCGATTCCTTCGATGACTATGTTATTTTGGGCGAATTATCGCTCGATGGCGCGGTGCGTCCGGTGCCCGGGGTCCTTCCCATGGCCATGCATGTTCAGGATAGCAAGGGAATAAAAGGAATATTGGTGCCGAAAGAAAACGCCTCCGAGGCGGCCATGGCGCAAAATCTCCCGGTTTACCCGGTCAACTCGCTAAAAGAAGCGGTGGCCTTTTTGGAGGATACCAGCACCATCAGCCGCTTCGAGCTTGATATAAATTCCGTCTTTTCGCTGTCACGAAAATACGATGTCGATTTCTGTGACGTAAAAGGTCAGGAATCGGCCAAACGGGCTCTGGAAGTGGCCGCGGCGGGGGGGCATAATATAATCATGATTGGCCCCCCCGGCTCCGGAAAAACCATGTTGGCCCGACGGCTCCCCACTATTCTCCCTGATATGACCGTGGCGGAAGCCTTAGAAACAACCAAAATACATTCCGTGGCGGGCCTGATGCCGGGTAATACCGCCCTAATTGCGACCCGGCCCTTTCGCTCTCCGCATCATACCGTATCCGATGCCGGCCTGATCGGCGGCGGGCGCATTCCCAAACCGGGCGAGGTGTCGCTGGCGCATCATGGCGTCTTGTTCCTCGATGAAATCGCCGAATTTCATAAGGATGTGCTGGAGGTTCTTCGGCAACCGATGGAAGACGGCCATGTCACACTGTCGCGAGCCGCCACCTCTCTGACATACCCGGCCGCTTTCATGCTGGCCGCGGCGATGAATCCCTGTCCCTGCGGCTATTTTGGTGACAGCAGTCATGAATGTAATTGCACCGCCGGGGCCATTCAGCGCTATATGTCCCACATTTCAGGGCCGCTTTTGGACAGAATTGATATTCATATCACGGTTCCTTCGGTCAAATTCAAAGAACTGTCGTCCGAGGCTTCCGGCGAAAAATCGGAGATAATCCGGACGCGGGTCAACACCGCCCGCAAACGGCAACTGGAGCGGTTCCATAATGAAAAAAAGATTTTCTGCAACGCCCATATGCAGTCCAAAGACATTCGGAATTATTGCCCGATTGATGAAAAATCGAAATCCTTATTGAATCTGGCGATCAACCGCCAGGGGCTATCGGCACGGGCGTATGACCGCATTCTTAAAGTGGCGCGGACAATCGCCGATCTTGAAGGAGCCGAACAAATTGACGCCGTTCATATTGCCGAGGCCATTCATTATCGCTCCCTGGACAGGAATCTCTGGCTTATGTGAGAATTAAAAGCCGCCAAATGGTTTTTGGGAGAGGATATGCTTTCCTCCTCTTTTTGCGCGGTATAAGTCATTACAATACCTTATGTTGTGCCACGTATATATATTATGGCCTTCTCCAATTAGATGTCGTATAATGATTTTGATAATTTGAAAGACCGTCTCTATTTTTAATATGACCCTAACATTTCCGGAATTCTGTTATGATATACTTTTTATTTCGGGCTTTAACCCGCAGGTCTTATATTAAGATATGACAACACATCAATCGAAATTAGAGAAATTATTCCTGCATGCGGCGCGTACGCTCAATTCCACGCTGGAATATGAAGAATTAATGCGCCAGGTATTGGAACTGACGGTTGACGCCACCGGCTCCGAAGCCGCCCTGGCTTATCGTTTGGATAAAAATCTGGATGTAATGAAAGTCCGTTTCTTCGACGGGCGCGATTATTCGGTCAAATCTCTCTCTCTGCCAAAAGGACAGGGGATAATCGGCTGGGTGGCGGAACACCAGGAACCGGTGATTATCAACGATGTTCTATCCGATCCGAGATACCATCAGCAGGCTGATGCGATCGGTGACTTTTCCTTCAAATCGGTTCTTGCCATTCCCCTGATCGGCCGGGGACAAATGATCGGCGTGATTGAAGCCATCAATAAAATCAACGGTGAATACAGCAGCGAGGATCTGGATACTATGGTCGGTTTGGCCAACCAGATGGCGGTCGCTATCGATAACGCCAGACTTTACCGCGAAGCGAAACAAGAGGCCATGGAACGGCAATTGCTTTATGATGTCGGGAAAAAACTGAGCAGTACTCTGAATATCGACGAAGTCCTGCAACTGATTCTCGATTCTCTTCAAAAAGTTGTCGGCTTCGACGCCGGCGGAGTATTCCTGATTAATGAAGAGAGAGGCGAGGTTGCCACCGTTTTTGCCAATGGCTATGACCCTTCCCGACAGGAATATGTCCAATTGAAAATAGGTCAGGGCCTGGTCGGATGGGTTGCGAAAAACGGCGAGGCTGTAATTGTTTCCGATGTTACCAAAGATGAACGATATATCGGCGCCCGGCAACAGACCAAATCGGAAATTGTGACCCCGATTCGCATCGACGGCCGCATCATCGGTGTCTTAAATCTGGAATCGGATCATCTGTCATTTTTCAATCGAAAGAGCCTGGAACTTATTTTGGCTTTTGCCAGTCATGCCGCCATTTCCATCGAGCGGGCGATGCTCCATAAAAAAATGCTGGAAAACAAACGTCTCGAAGAGCAATTGGCCATTGCCCGCGAAATTCAGCTGACCTTTCTGCCCAAACATGATCCGCAAATTGCAGGCTACGATATTTCCGGCGTGAATATCCCGTCGGGCGAAGTCGGCGGCGATTATTTTGATTTCATTAAAATAATTGAACATCAAACCGGAATCGCCATCGCCGATGTGGCCGGAAAAGGTATTCCGGCGTCCCTGATTATGGCCGCCTTTAGGGCCTCGCTGATCGCCGAAATCCGGAATAACTATGCCATTCGGATGATTTGCCGCAAAGTCAATTCCCTCATTTATGAATCGGTGGAACGGGAGAATTATGTTACCGCCGTTTACGGGGTCCTTGATTCCAAGAATGACATTTTTACCTTTTCAAATTGCGGACATAATCACCCGATTTTACTGCGGCGCAACAAACGAATGGAATTTCTGAAAGAAGGCGGCCTGGCGCTGGGCGTGATTCCCGAAACCGATTATGAAGAACGTCCCATTTTTATTCAATCCGGAGATTTGATTCTGTTCTATACCGATGGCGTCTCGGAGGCCAAAAATGGTAAGGGAGAGGATTTTGGAATTGAGCGGTTGGTGGAGGTCCTCAAACGGAATCAGACTGCACGGGCTTCCGAAGTACTTCAAAAAATCTATCAGGCCGTCAGAGATTTTGCCGCGGAATCGCATGTCTTCGATGATTTGACGATGGTGATAGTGAAAAAAGTCTGAATGCCCCATTTGTCCGCCAAATAATACATTGACAGAAATGCCGCAATAGTTTAAGTTATTTGTAAAGATTCATCGAACCCCGGAGGAAATATGAAAAAATTATCCATCCTTATTATGTTTATCCCGATTATTTATATAGCCGGCTGCGGCGGTGATAAAGGCTCCAATCCTCCTCCTCCGCCGGTTCCGCTCATCAGATTGGTGGTCGATACTACGGCGGCTCCCGGTATGAGCAACGTAAATGCCGCCATTTGGAGCGCGGTCGATTCCGCCACAATAGAAATAGGCGGAAGCAGTGATTATGGGTTCGATGCCGATTTAGGGAAAATTAATGTCATTCTTAAGGCCATAAAGAAGAACGACACCCTTTACCTGCGGGCGAAATGGCAGGATGCCAACGCCAATATCTGGGGGAATTATATGCGCCCCTTAACACAGGTAATCGACTGGGAACAGGTATCTTCGGCCGGTGATGACAGATTCTTTGTCATGTTCGATGCCGGCGATAATGGAACCGAAAAGGCCGATTGCTCCAAAATGTGTCATGCCACTAATATGAGGCCGACCACCGGTCATGCCGATGTTATAAATTGGAGCGCCACCTCCACGGCGCCCGGTTTTCTGGCCGATGATGAATGGTGGAATAATGTCTCCGGCCGGGCCTTTGATAATACCATAAACGCCTATGTTTACCGAGACAACTGGAATGCTCAAAACAACACCCCATATTACATGCACAAAGACACGACCGAATTTCATGGGCCATATTTATATCTCACCGATACCGTAACTATGGATTACGCCACTATCACCTGGCCGACCGACTACAAAATGCCGGGATACAGAATTGATTCGACCATATATGACTCGCCGACCCGCTCCAGCTACAGCCGTTGGGATGTCGCCGCAATCTCCCAATATGATTCCACTTCCACGCCGCACACTTGGACCATTGTTCTGGCTCGGGCGCTTAATACCGGTCATGCCGATGATGTTAATCTGGCCCTGGCCGGGCTTGATTCGGTACAGGTGACCATCGCGGCCGCCAATGCTCATTCGGCCGACCCGGTCAATGCCTCCTGGCAGCATTCGGGCTCCAAGCCGCTTTACCTGATTTTGAAACGTTAGGGAATATTCATCGATTCGAATTTATGGCCGGCTATCCGCCGGCCATTTTTTAATGTTGCGATGCGGGAGAGTAGATAATGGTTCCCTGCGGCGATTTTAAATAAAAATCCAAGCCGCGATTATTGAATGTGGTTCGAAAGTATTCCGGAGGAAAAGTGGAGCGCCAGACAAACATCTGCCCCTCGCCGACCGGCGCCAGAAATGCTTTTTCCGGAATCTTGCTCGCATCCAACTGCCCGTTTGTTAAAAACTGCTCCTGAGGAAAAAAGAATCTGGAGGGATGGGTGGAAATAAATTGCACCTTGCGCTGCGCCAAATAATTCCAGTCGGCCCGCTTTTCATGGGCCATAAGCCGATTGGAACGGCGAACCATATCCGCCAGACATAGGGTCGCCCGATGCGCCACATGTTCATCGGTCAGGCCCAGAAAATCTATGGTTGTCAAACCCGAATAATAGGGAATCGCCCCGACACACCAGAGAGAAATGATCTCATCGGGCTGAATATATTTATTTTCCACCATCTTCTTCATCATCATGGCCTGCGGCTCGAATACTTGCTCCAGGGCCATTTTATGCTCCTCCTGGCGTATCCCGGAAAATTGCAGTGCTACGACGGCATGAAGAGAGTCAAATGCCTTGAGATAAAGATTGAGCACCGGAATTTTTGCCATCAATGTTCCCGGTTTGGCGCTCTGCACCGCAATTGCGGAATCATATTTGTCCGGGAAATTTAGATGCGACAGAAGTGACGGAACTGTCCAGAAAAAAAGCAGAATGGCTGCCGTGCCTGTTATTACTAATCCGGCTATAGTCTTTTTATATCCGGCTATCAGGTCGTACAGAGCGCGAATTGTCTCTTGAACAACAAGTGCAAGGAACGGTATAAGGGGCATCAACGGTCGAAATTCGAAATGGTCGCCTCCGATATAAGCCAGATATAGCACATATGGCAAAAACGGAATCAACATAAGCGAAAAATATCCCCGTCCCTTCCGCATTTTGCGGCGGCCGAAAATCAGCGCCGCCATAATTATAATGAAATAGAGTCCGTATTCATGAATGAAAAGCCAGAGATAAATGAATCCGACATCGAACCAGTCGCCGGTCACCTTGGCATAAAAAGTATTGGGAAAGGGATAGCCGTAATAAATTAACCGAAAAATAAAATGAGAACCGACCAGAATCACAAATATCCCGGCGGCCTTAATTAATATAATTATTTGTGACTTATCCTTGATAATAGTAAGCAGATAGTAGCCGAAAAATGATGCGAACAGCAGAATCCCCTCGGGACGGGTCAAGGCTGCAAGTGAAAATAGCAGGGCCGACCAATAAAGCCGCCGATTATTTTGCCTGGCTTCCACCAGCATCATTATCGCCGTGAATAGGAGAATCGAAAAAAGCGCCGTCTCCAGTCCGCCGGTGGACCAGACCGCATATGTTCGATTTGTCGCCAGGAATAGCGGCCCTAAAAGAATGAAAAAGTCATTGCTCCCTTTTGAAAAAAACTTCCGATTGAAGTAGAAATAAACGCCGAGTAGTCCCAACGAAAAGAAGACACTCAAAATATTGGCCATCTGATCCGGGGCCGGCCCGAGAAAAGATATAATTGACAAAATCATCGTCCAGAGAAAATTGGTATACCCCTCGACTCTCTCGCCCGAATTAAAGACGAGTCCCATTCCCGAAGCAAAATTCTTGGCATAGCGGAAAGAAATAAAGGCGTCGTCACAGAGAAATATATACTGGCTTATATGGATTATTAAAACGGCCAGAATTAAAACCGATATAAGAATAAAAAGGACTTGTCTAATCTGCATAAAAGCCGACCTGGATAGTATTAATATAGCACTCGTCCCATATCTGACAAGTGATTTCAAATGCAGGAAAGTCTCTTCGCTTGCGAATAGACCCCCGGCCGCTTATATTTAAACATGTATTAAATCTTCCCAAATAACCGTCAGGAGTCCCAAATGGCCTTAAGAACTTATTCCGATTATCTCGAATCTCTTCGCAGGATGCGGCCGAATATCTATAAATTTGACGAATTGATTAACGATGTCACCACCCATCCGGCCACGCGAAATACGATCGAAGGGCACGGTCAATCCTATAAATTGCTGGAGGATCCGGCCGAGCGTGACATTTTAACCACTACTTCATCCCTTACCGGCGAACCAATTAGCCGCTATTTATCGATTATTCGAGC
Source organism: uncultured candidate division Zixibacteria bacterium (assembly GCA_937867135.1). Taxonomy (GTDB): domain Bacteria; phylum Zixibacteria; class MSB-5A5; order GN15; family PGXB01; genus UNRQ01. The sequence goes on along the minus strand of CALMKK010000370.1, from coordinate 384 downwards.
ACCCGAAGATATGTATGCCAACTCCCGGCTGAAACGACATATGTTTCAGAAAACCGGGACCTGCACCGGCGGGCGCTGTGTCGGCTGGACCGCCCTTAATTCGATGTTTATAACCACGTACGAGATGGATCAAAAATTGGGAACTGATTATCACGTCCGGTTACTCAACTGGCTTCGTGAAGCTCAAATGCGGGATATTACTATCTCCGGAGCTCTCACCGATCCGAAAGGGGATCGCACCAAATCGCCGGTTGCGCAGGACAATCCGGATATGTGTCTTCGTATCGTCGAAAAGCGCCCGGACGGAATCGTAGTGCGCGGGGCCAAAGTAATGATTTGCGGCGTGGCGGCCTCCAACGAAATTTTTATTCTTCCCGGTTCCGG
>CALMKK010000369.1 GCA_937867135.1 uncultured candidate division Zixibacteria bacterium | reverse complement strand
TCCGGCGAAGCAATAAAGATCGGGAAGATTGCCGTCCCAACTCTCGACATAATTTAACTTAAAATCAGCCCAAAACGATTGGAATTGAGGCCTGGCATATAGTGATGAATCAGTCCATGTTACGGCGTGAGTGGAATTTATGAAAGTGAATTGAAACGGCGATGACCAGACTGATCGCGGCCATTCTCCGCCGACATTGTTCGAATAAATGTTGATTTGGAACGGCGCACCCGGAGATATGACAGGATTTACGCCGTCAATCCACACTCCCGCACCTGCGATTTCAGTGCGAAAAGTGAGGGTTCCCGTTTGGCCGAACGCGGACACGGACAAAATTAGAAATAGCCCCGCGATTAGACACAGCCTAAACCTACTCATAAGAACCTCCCTCAAAATTTTGACTCCTTACAAAGCAATATTCCCTTGGCGGCAGTTATTCAGTGCATCGGCTATGGCGGCGTCGGTATCATTGGCCGAATCCCATTTTGGCGGTAGTGGAGATAATTCTATTCTATATTAAATATACGCAGGTTGAAGCCGGCGTCAAGGATTTTCTTGTCCATAATGAACAGTCTTTATAGGTCGAAACCGCTGAGCCCGGCACCGGCCGGATTCAGGGGTCAGGACCTATTAATCTTTACTGACATTAAAATGGCACACGGATCAGGCAAACATTTGATCGATTTACCCGACCGTACTCTGCCCCAGTCGCTGGTTCACCTCAATCGTGATGTGGACAAGCTCCTCGTGGACGCTTAGGAGTTGTCTGAATTCATCCGGCGAAGCATCTCCCTGAACGGCGAGTGACAGGATGCACGCATACTTGCCCTTGCCGACCCGCCACACATGCAAATCGGTAATTTCTGCCTTATGAGGGTCGGCCTTTATAATTTCGCGGATTTCAGCTACTACGGGGGCATTTATCCCGGCATCCAGCAGCACGCGCCCGGTATCGCGGAGCAAACCATACGCCCAAACTGCAACCATCCCGGCACCGACAATTCCCATAACCGGGTCAAGCCAGTTCGCCCCCCAAATCATGCCGCCTGTTAATGCCAGAATGGCAAGTACTGATGTAGCCGCATCTGCTATAACGTGCAAATAGGCCGAACGAAGATTCAGATCGTGATGGTGGTGATCATGTCCGCCGTGGTCATGGTGATTTTCGTGGCCGTGATGATGAGCACGGCCGCCTTTGAGCAGCCACGCGCAGGCCAGATTGACCGATAGGCCGACCGCGGCAATAACGATAGCCTGAATATAACGGATGGGGGTTGGTGAGATCAGGCGCTCAGCCGATTGATAGAGCATCAGCCCGGCTATACCCACAAGGAGCAGCGCGCTGGTATACCCTCCCAGCACCTCAATTTTCCACGTACCGAAAACAAACCTTTTGTCGTGGGCGAAATGTCGCGCTGCGCCATAGGCTAACACCGAAAGACCCAGCGCCAGGGTGTGTGAACTCATATGCCAGCCATCCGCCAGCAATGCCATCGAGTTATAAATCCACCCGCCGATGATCTCGGCCGCCATCATTAGGGCGGTAAGCGCTACGGCCCAGCGAGTGTTTCTCTCGGCCAGCGGGTTACCCTCATTAAAGACATGTGAGTGACGCCAACCCTGGGCCGATGGGGAAGGTTGCATGCGCTCGTATCCTCAGCTTATTTCACATTTACCATGTTTTAATATACTCTATTAAGATCAGAAACTCAACTGCCAAGATAAGATCCTGGCTGGTCAAACATTTTTTTATTGGTTGAAACCCCTGAGGCCGCGTTCCACGGGGGCGAGTTTCGACATTATATATCAAAACAAGCAAAATAAGACGGCCCACGGGTCATTAATTATTGACATCTCCCTGATAATCTTTATTATTTATAATAGCACCGGACGCCGGCTATGGACTCGCAGAAGACCGATAATGAGGTGCAAATGAAGAGATGGTGATGGTGAAACAAGATAGATTCATGATTTTCCGTCAGGAAGGATTCCTGACGGCGATGTAAATAAGTTGATTATTACTTAGTAGGAGGTAAAATTTATGAACACCGGATTTTGCAGATTCAGAAATATTGAAATAATATATGAAACGGTAGGATCTAATCAATTAGACCCAGCCAATCCATTCCCAATATTGAAGCCGGGCAGTTGTTCGCGTTATGATGCTGGCTCTCAATGTGCACAATTTAACTGCGCTTTAAAGCTGGGAGCGAATATGCAATCGCAGAGCCCGTTATAACCAAGTCGCCTTGGTGACTGAAATATAATTGCTCAGAACTTGTTGTCTCTGATGTAGATAAAATAACCTTTGGAAGTGATTATGAATATTGATGAAATAATTAGGACTAAATTTAATGATCTGATAACTTCTGGAAATAGACTCAAAGTAGGTGATCAATACGGACAAGTCATAAACGAAGCACATAGGCAAAATTGTATCGCATGGCTGGTATCCGCTCAAAACACAGTACATGTTATCATAATTAACCCTAATAACCCATACAGAGCAGCGGTGGACAAAATATGCGGGCGGGATGACGGATTTTGTGTCCAATCATCGGTTGGCGAAGTCGCAAGCATTATGAATTCCCTATTATCTGATATCGATTCCGGGCTGCTTGATTCAATTGAAAACAAAATACGGGCAAGTGTATTTAGTGATTTCATTGATCACGCAAAAGAATATGAGA
>CALMKK010000368.1 GCA_937867135.1 uncultured candidate division Zixibacteria bacterium | reverse complement strand
CTATTGATTTCCCGGCCAAAATTCTTAACTTAAGCTGACCTTATTTTGAGCGTAACTAAAAACCAGCCAAAATAATAAAAGGGAGAGAGAATTATGGAAAGCAATTTTAATACGAAGGAAACCGCGGCAATCGCCAGGCCGTCGGCAATAAGCCGGATGCTGATGGTTTTTTATAAACCGTCCGCCATGTTTCCGTCGCTGACCAGCAAGCTCGACTGGCTCCTGCCGCTTATTATCATCGCCGTGTTGGGGGGATATATCGGGCATCTTACACGGCCGATTTACACCAGGGAAATATATCCGATGACTCTGAAGAATATCGAGAAGTACCGCGACCAGATGGGAGCCGAACAATACCAAAAAATCAAAGCCAGACTCGATGAAGGATTCAAAGAAGCAATGGCTAATCCTTTCAAATGGTATTATCCGCTTTTATTTATTGGAATCCCTTTTATAATTTCCGTAATAATCGCCGCCATAGGACTTTTGGCGGGGAATTTTATGTTCGGCGGCAAGGCCGGTTTTTGGATTATAATGAATGTTGTTCTGTATGCCGCCCTGATCGGACTGCTGGGCGACCTGATCCGCGGCGTAATGATGATACTAAAAGATACAATGTTCGTTTATACCGGGCTGGGGCTGATTAAACCGATCGACGACGGTTCTTTTGTCTTCTATTTGTTTCGCCAGATTGATATTTTCACGATTTGGAGAATCGCCGCGACGGCCATCGGTCTGGGCGCCATCTACAAGATGAAACCAAAACGGTTTGGATACGTATTATTCAGCATATGGATCGTATTTATCGCACTGGTTTCCGTGGCCAACATGTTTATTGGTGGAACAATTGTCTATTAAAATAAATAAGGAGATTTTTTAATGTTTTCGCGCATCCCCAGAATACTATTCGCCTTTTTAATCCTCATATTGACCGGCACGGCCATTTCGGCCGAGACCCTGACGCTTGATGATTGCATCCGGCTGGCGCTCAAGAATTACCCGGATGTGATTCGGGCGCAAAATCAGGTAAAAGTCGCCCGGGGGACGGTCTGGCAAGCCTTCGGGAACTTCCTCCCGGACCTTTCGGCGGGAGCCTCCAGGAATGAGAATCGTTCCGAGCCCGGCGATTATGTAATCAATAATCAGACCTATCATTCCGACGGCGTTCTCAAGCAATACAACATCTCGGCGTCATCCGGTATCACATTGTTTGACGGCGGTCAGAATATTTTCAATTACCTCGGTTCGAAGGCGGATAAAAGCTATTACGAATTCTCCGCCGAGCAGAGCCGCCAGAGTCTCATTCTGCTGGTAAAGACGACATATTATGCGTACCTCGCCGCTTTGCGGGCCAAAG
>CALMKK010000367.1 GCA_937867135.1 uncultured candidate division Zixibacteria bacterium | reverse complement strand
GTATCACGAATGATAATTTCCTCATAGATCTTAAGTCTATTGACGAAAGCGACGCCGCCATACTGGCGTCAATTATCACCAAACTCCTGCCCCAAATTTAATTTATGATTGTCATAGGAACGGCCGGCCATATCGATCACGGCAAATCATCGATTATTATCCGATTGACCGGAATCGACCCGGATCGTCTACCCGAAGAAAAAGAGCGCGGCATGACCATTGACCTTGGTTTTGCCTGGTATGACACCGGCACGGGAAAACGTATCGGCATCGTCGATGTCCCCGGGCATGAGCGGTTTGTTCGCAATATGATTGCCGGGGCGGGGGGGATTGACGCGGTTCTTCTGGTTGTGGCCGCCGATGACGGGTGGATGCCGCAAACTCAGGAGCATCTTCAGATTACAAAATTGCTCGGTCTCAAATATGGCATTGTGGTTATTTCAAAAATCGATTTGGCCGACCAGTATTGGGTCGAAATGGTTGAAGATGATATCCGCTCCAAACTAAAAGGTACATTTCTGGCAGATGCCCCTATCGTCAAAGTCTCGGCTCTTAGCGGGGAAGGGGTTCCTCGTTTGAAAGAAGAGATTAATAGTCTGGCCGAAAGAATAACCGAACGGGAGGACATTTCCAAGCCGCGCCTTTATATCGACCGCTCCTTTGTCCTGGCCGGTATGGGCGGTGTGGCTACCGGAACCCTTCGAGGCGGGACTCTCTCGGCGGGACAGGATGTGGTCATATTTCCGTCCCGTAGAAAAGGAAAAATTAGAACCCTGCAATCTCATAATACCCAGGTGGAAATAGCTTATCCGGGTCAACGGACCGCTGTCACGTTCACCGCCCTTGATAAGGAATTCATCGTTCGAGGCGGAACCATAACCATCCCCGATATAATAGAAACTTATCCCGAATCGCCGGTGCTGGCCGTATCGATGAAGATCATCGAGGAGTCGCCGTTTCCGATTGAGGACAGGCGCCGTCTCCTGATGATTCTCGGAACCACGGAAGTGGAAGGAGAAATCAGGTTATGGGGAGATTTGCCTCTTGTTCCCGGGCAACATGATTTTGCCTATTTTAAACCGTATGGGCCGATTCTGGCCTTTATCGGTGACCGTTTTGTTTTCCGCCTTCCCACCCCGCAGGTAACCGTTGGCGGCGGCGAAATCCTCGGTCTCCTTGATTCCATTCCGAAAAAGAAAGACCGCGCTCACTACGATTACCTTTCCATGAGAATTGATCTGACTCCGGAAAATCTGGTTAACTCCGAAATGATGCGATCCCCCTTGGTGGATCTTAATAAAATCCTTCTTCACTGCAATTTCTCTCAAATCGCATTAAGTACCGTGGTGGCGCAATTACTTCAATCAGGCGTCATAAAAGAGTTCAACGGACAATATTATCGGCCGCAAGAGATGGCGGCTCTTCAGTCGGAGA
>CALMKK010000366.1 GCA_937867135.1 uncultured candidate division Zixibacteria bacterium | reverse complement strand
TTTGAGTTTGGGGTCGACTTTTTTAAAGGTTCGGCTTCTAAATGCCCTTATCGACGGCGCTTGTGTAATGATTCTAATGCGGATCGCGGAGCGCTTATTTAACCGGAAGACGGCTATAGCCGCCGGGGCAATTTATATTTTTTATTTGCCCTTTATACTTTTAAGCGGTCTGATTTCGCCGGATTCGATGACAATTCTTTTCATACTATTATCTGTTCACCTCATTTTGAAATGGCAGGAAAACCGAGAGAGAAAATTTATATACTGGGCGGGGTTTCTGCTGGGAATATTGCTTCTAACCCGGCCGACGGCATCTTTGCTTCTGGTTCCTTTCGGATGCGGTTTTATCTGGGATAATAGGCGTAATATGAAAGAGGCAATCTCCACCATGATACGGGCGGCGGGACCGTTTCTATCGGTAACAATCCCATGGGCAGTTATCGCCAGCCTCTATTACGGTCAGCCGGCGATTCGCGATCCCAATTACGCGGAGGCGAATTTTCGATCAAGTTCATCCATTAAGTATGACGGGTACGATCTCGATTATACGGAGAAGGACTTTTGGATTTATCCGGTGTCATACACAATCGGCCGGGATCCGTCAGGTTACGGCCGTCTCCTCGTGGATAAATTTGTCCGTCTTTGGGGACAACCGTATAATGATTTCAAACAGACCTTTATTCTAACTCCGGCTGTGGCGACCGGGTATCACCTGTTGATCGTGATTCCGGCGTTATTCGGAATGATGCTATTCATAATCGACAAAAAGCCGGGATTAATTTATCTTTTCCTGATTCCGCTTTATTATACCGCCGTTCATATCGTATTTCACGCTCTGGCCCGATACAATTTGAACGCGATGCCGCTGGCAATAATTGCGGCCGCGGCGGTATGGGTGAAAAGTCTTAGTTATTTGCGCACGCTTTGGCCGGAGAAAAAGCGGGCAATCCGGACGGCGGGAATTATGATGGCGGCGATATTGATTCTGCTGGTGCCCGAGAGAACGATTATAAATTTGGCCGGGGTCGGAATTGGAGTGGGATTGAATATAGTAATAAAGCTGGCGGCAATTTTAGGCATCTTTGTCTTTCTATTTGGATTACTGGTAAAGGAAATAAAAAGGGGAAAGGCGCTGAAGTTTCTGGCGGTTCCATTCATCGTTTTAATTATTGTCGCGGCGGTAGCCGGGAGCGCCCCGGACAGTTGGGCGGAATGGCGGTGTCCACTGCGGCGAAGCGACCAGACAGCGGGAGTTAGAATTTACATTCCGCGCGATTTACGATTGCCAGAAGGGAGTGTGGCTCGGATTGGCCTCGATCTAACGGGAGCCAAAGGAGCCGCCAATCAGATTATTATAGCAATTAACGGGCAACCGGCACAATTGGCCCTTAATTCGCCTCCAATGGACGCCTTCTACTACAAAAAGGCCACGTATCGGGTATTTGAGGGACTGACCGGCATCGGCAAAGATGAAATGCGGTATTGGTCCTTTGCGCCATTGTCGGCGGCGGAATTCAATCAAGCGGTGGAGAATGACGGATTTGTGGATATTGAATTGACGGACGCCAATATGCCGGGAAGCCGGATCGATATATATGGCAGTTATGCTGTCGGCGAGAAGGATAATCTTCTCATACCGGATCTGACGCATTCATCGATAGAACGATTTGTGGAGAAAGGAGATCCCCGGGTGCGATTAAATTATCATCTTTCGTCGGATTCGGCCGTTTCATATTATATTGACAATAATCGGATGAGCGTAAACGATTTGTCGCCTTTATGGGGACAACAGAGCGGCCGTTTAAATATAGTAATAGAAGGCAAGAAGAACGACGGAACAAGTCTGTATTTTTGAAGGAAATAGAAAATGAATATTGGCATAATCGGATGCGGGTACTGGGGACCAAACCTGATCAGGAATTTCGGTCTCCTCGATAATGTTCGAGTGCTGGGTGTTGCCGATTTGCGGGAAGAACGGTTGAAATTTATTTCCCGTCTATATCCCAATATAAAAATAGTGACCAGAGATTCAAATGAGCTGTTGCACCACAAGGAAATCGACGCCGTGGTGATTGCGACGCCGGTTTCGGCGCATTTCCCGCTGGCGATGGAAGCGATGCAACACGGCAAGCATGTCTTGCTGGAAAAGCCGATGACGGCGACATCGGAGCAGGCGGAAGTTTTGAACGAGACGGCGGAGCGGCAGAAATTGACGTTGATGGTGGATCATACTTTTATATATACCGGGGCGGTCAGGAAAATCAAGGAAATAATCGCCAGCGGCGAACTGGGGGAATTGTATTATTTCGATTCGGTGCGGGTCAATCTGGGCCTGTTCCAGCATGATGTCAATGTGGTCTGGGATCTGGCGCCGCATGATGTCGCCATTATGGATTATCTGCTGGCGAAGCCGGCCCGGACGATTTCGGCGACGGGGATGGCCCATTTCGAGAGCGACATCGAGAATATCGCCTATATTTCGGTCGGCTATGATGCGCATTTAATCGGCCATATTCATGTCAACTGGCTGGCCCCGGTGAAAGTCCGGCAAACCCTGGTCTGCGGTTCCCGTAAGATGATAGTTTATGACGATGTGGAGCCATCGGAAAAGGTCAAGATATATGACAAGGGAGTTGATTATATAAAGAATCGGGAGGAAGTCTATAATATTCTGGTCCAATATCGAACCGGCGATATGATGGCTCCCCGGATAGAATTAACCGAGGCCCTTAATCTGGTATCCAAGGAATTTGTCAGCGCCATAGAACAGGGACGGGCGCCTTTGACCGACGGGCAAGCCGGTTATCGAGTGGTGCGGATTCTGGAAGCGGCCAATCAATCCCTTAAACAAGGGGGCAAGGTAATCAAGTTATGAAAAATATTCAGATATTCGGTGACGTGAAGATTTTCGAAAATGTCACGATCGGCGAAGGGACAATTATATACGGACCGGCCGTTATCGGCCAGCCGCCGCGAGGACGTAAAGAAGGGGAATTGACATTGATAATCGGGCGGGAATCGGTTATCCGGCCGTTTACGACGATTTATGCCGGAACGAAAATCGGCGATAATTTCCAGTCGGGACAGGGGGCGTCGATAAGAGAAGATAATATAATCGGCAATAATGTATCGGTCGGAACCAATGCCGTCCTGGAATTCGAGAATAAAATCGGCGATTCCTGCCGGATTCACTCCGGCTGTTTTCTGGAAATGGTGACGCTGGGGAATTATGTTTTTGTCGCTCCCAATACGGTTTTCACCGACGATCCGCATCCGATGAATTGTCCGAGGTACAAAGAATGCGGAGGGGGAGCGATAGTCGGGGATCTGGTGAAAATAGGGGCGAATTGCACGTTTCTTCCGGCGGTCAAAATCGGGCGGGGGGCGTTAATCGGAGCCGGGTCGGTGGTGGTGAATGATATACCTGAAATGATGGTAGCGGCCGGTAATCCGGCCCGGGTGATAAAGCCGGTCAAGGAGCTGACTTGCCGCATAAATGCTTTCGAGCGCCCGTATGTCTGGTTTCCATATGCGGACGAAGATGATAAGAAGAAATAATGCCTGCCAAAGAAATTCTGGTCGCGCTTTTTGTTTTTAATGAAGGGGATAAATTGCGGAAATTGCTGGAAAGCTTTCCGCATGACTCACCGTATGATCTGCTGTTTGTCGATGACGGCTCCAGCGACGGAAGCAATGAATTTCTGCGCGAGGAAGGACGGACGGTTATCCGGCATAATCGAAATTTGGGCATCGGCTATGGTATCAGAGAGGCTATTGAATATGGACGACAAGGCGGCTACCGGATTATTGTCATAATGGCGGCCAACGGAAAGATGCTTCCGGAAGAAATCAGTCGATTAACGAATCCCATCATACGAGAAGGTTTCGATTATGTTCAGGGATCAAGAAACCTGGAAGGGGGAGAATCTCCGAATATTCCGCTTTTCAGAAAAGTGACGATTCGGTTATTCACGCGCTTGGTTAATTTTTTTACGGGGTTTCGCGGGACCGATGTGACCTGCGGTTTCCGGGCGTACCGTCTGTCATTGTTCGATAATCCTCGTTTCAATTTAGGCCAGGAGTGGCTGAATCATTATGAAATGGAATATTATATTCATTTTCACGTTCTAAAGGGGAAATATCGGGTAACCGAGGCCCCGGTTTCGATGGTTTATCCCGAATCGGGCAAAAATTACAGTAAGATAAGACCGATTGTGGGGTGGTGGTCGATGATTCGGCCCTGGGTTTTTCTCTACCTGCATATTAAGAAATAAAGGAACATTTTGCAGATTGCAGCGGTATATAAAAGTGGGGCAGCGATTGGCAGCATGAAGAAAATACCGCCGTCAGGGGGGATCGACGACGGTGTGAATAACCCGGCTCAAGGATGAGCCGGGTTTTTTTATTGAGGAACATTTGTCCGCCGATCATTGTTTGCGATAATAGACAAAACAAATCCATTATTGGGGAGTCATGTTATGCGTAGATTCGGACCATTTCTGTCGCTGGCAATTCTCATGGTGGTGGGGAGTGTCCTTATCGGTTCCTGTTCGAGCAAAAGCAATCCAACCAGTTCCAATTCATCCGGCGGTGGCGGGGGCGGAGGAACTCCCAATGCCGTGAGTATTTCCGGATTCGCATTCTCGCCCGGCAGTCTGAGCGTCAAGGTCGGGACGACGATTACCTGGACGAATAAAGACGCCGCGATCCATACCGTGACGAGCGACGACGGGAAATTCACATCCTCGGAAAATCTGGGCCAGGGCGCCACGTATTCCTTTACCTTCAATACGGCAGGGAGTTATCCTTATCGTTGCGCCATTCATCCCAGTATGACCGGCACGATTACGGTCACGCCGTAAATTTTAGCATTGACAGGGAAGTTTGACAGGCCTATCTTTCGCGAGGAAGGTAGGCTTATTTATGGCGAGAACTTCAATAAAGATTCTGTTCGCGGTTCTACTGACTTTCATTCTGTTGGGGATATCAGTTTTAAAAACTTCATTATCCGGCCATACTGAAAAAGAAGTGGTCGCGCCGAAGGGGATAACGGCTCTGAAATCGCCACCTCCGGCCACGGCGACAATGACTCCGGATTCGGTTCGGGTCTACGCCGATTCGCTGCGGATTCTTCGCAATTATTACGAATCCAGGATTGAGCAATTGAATAATTTATACATGGCGGCGGCGACACAAGCCGAAAGTCATTCCGATAAAGCGGTATCATCCACGGCCGATGCCGACAAGGATTTGGCCGATCGCTACACGGCGGCGATAGATACGCTTCAGGAGGTCCTGAAAAGAGAGGAAATGTTGAGAAGGGACTCTCTCAGGACGAATTTGATGCGGGAATATGACTCGCTGGTGGCCACTCTTGCTCCGGATTTAGGCCCGTTGGAACGGGCGGCGGCAATCGGGAGACTGACCTTGGATTTGTCTAAAAAATATAGTCTTGAAATCGATTCTTTACCGCAATATTTGAAAAAATAGGATAAAATTTCCGCTGATGATGAAGACAAACCGCAGCAGGATCGTCTTTGTTGAAGTGCTGGTTGATCGTCTCATATTGGAATCATTCCCCAATGAAAGGTCGCCCTATCATAGCGCCGGCTCCGATGATGGAAAACAGGATAAGATGGATCGGATGCGGAGGCGGATTATTTGGCACATCAATCATTCTCTATCTCGACGGCAGAAAGAAGTGCTGAAATTGTATCTTATCGGGAAAAGGGAAGGGGAAATAGGCAAGATTCTGGGAGTTAAGCAGCAAGTTGTCAATATATATAAAAAGAGAGCCATTAACAGGTTAAAAGTTGCCTTGAATCCTGATGCTGTATGTTAAATGCCATATTATATGGAAGATATTATTATAATACCGCCCTTTACCGCCGTATAGAATATAGATATAAAAATACCTCATACTTAAGTACCCTTCGTTGATGCCATTGAGTTTTGGAAGGAGGTGAAAGAGCACAATCATTTCGTATGCCCCTAAATTAGCCCGCCGTACATTTGCCCTCTTGGACCTTTTGGCTATCGGGGGAAGATATGCCCGCGAGAAAAGAAGCAAGCAGATACGCCAGAGTTATTGTCAAAGACTGCTGGCATCCATACGGACTGCAAGGATTGAATCCGGACAAATTTGCTAATGTAGCTGGACACATTCTAAAGGGAGAATTCAACCTTCTGGGGCTTAAATTGGAAAAGACCGCGCGCTCCAGATATATCGAGCCGATAGAGACAGCTTAAGAAGCCACGAACAGGTAATAGGCTGGAGTTCAATTCTGGTGACTTTAGGGCCGGTTATAAACCGGCCCTATTCATTTAAATGGCAGTTTATAAGATGCGGTGTGAAAGGGATTAATTTGGCTGCCGATGGCAAATGCTTATGAAACCGGCCGGGCTTAAATTATTTGACAAATATGTCGTATAGAGAGATATTGGCGACTTATGAAATAATTGTAAACCGATGAAGACCAAAATTGTAAAAGGATTGAGATGAAATCACGGTTTCTGCAGGCATTATTGTTAATTATTTTCTCCATAATTCTGGCCTTTGGGGCTAACACGTTTTCCGGCCGTGGGATTCCGATCAAAGGGAATTGGCCCTCGATCTCCGGTTCCGATACGGTCATAGTACCGCCGTCGGCAGAACCTGGGGATCCGCCGTTTATTTCTTTGGATGAGGCGGCCGCCAAGTTTCAATCACCTGGTGTTGTTATCCTTGATGCTCGGGACAGCGCCGATTACGCCGCGGGTCATATTCGGGGAGCGATTAATTTGCCGTTTGATTATATGGAGGATTATTGGAATAAGGTGATGACCAATATCGGCAAAGATAAGGAGATTGTAATTTACTGCTCGGGAGAAGAGTGTGAATTATCGCTGATGTTGGGTCGGGAAATGGCCGGGCAGGGTTACTCCCGGGTCTTTATTTTTTACGGCGGGTGGCGCGAATGGGAAAAGGCGAAACTTCCCGTTGAAA
>CALMKK010000365.1 GCA_937867135.1 uncultured candidate division Zixibacteria bacterium | reverse complement strand
CTTCATGATTAACGATATAATCCAGACCATAAACGGGCGGCCCGCCGGTGACTATGACGGGTTGATCGGTAACCGAAAACTGCTCCGGGAAAATCCGGGGACGGAATACACGATCAAGATTCTTCGGGAGGGAAAAGAGAAAACTCTGAAATTGACCCTCAGGGATTTATTCGAATAAATATTTCGCTTAAGTGGGGATGGGAACAGACAATAGTTTCCATCCCCCGATAAAACCGGCCGTTTTATCCACCTTTCACTTGGCATTCCCATCGATTTATATTTAGTGATTATTTGTTTCTCCGCGCATCAGCATCTATCGTAATTCATTGATTTTGAGTGTTTATCCGATCGCCGGATTTTGACGGGACAGGCCGGACCCGGGAACGGCGGATTGCCTTAGATATTAAACGGTCGCAATTACATATAGTCGGATTCAGACTTATTATTGACGCCGCGTGGTTGTGGGCGGGCCCCTTATTGCTTGACAAAAAAAGAGCTTCCGGTATATTTAACTATAGTACTATCAAATTATGTCCGGCATCTTACTGCTTAATTTTATCGCAGGGAGGTTAATTTTATGTATAAGACAAAAATTATCTCAATTCTTGGAATTATTCTGGCCATGGCGGTCGGAGCGGGGGCGGCTACAATTCGTGTCCCGGCCGATTACGCCAATATGCAAGATGCCGTAAATGCTTCAGTTAATGGCGATACGGTCTTGGTGGCTCCGGGTCGTTATAAGGTTAACCTTAATTTCTACGGGAAAAATATTGTCCTGACCAGCGAGGCCGGCCGCGAACTGACATTTCTTGAACCCGGAGGGACCGTATCACCCATAATTGCATTGACCAACGGAGAATCGGCGGCGGCGGTTATCGACGGCTTTACTTTCGGAATCAACACCTATACCTGTCGTGCCATTAGTGTTTATGGCGCATCTCCGACGATTCAAAACAATATCTTTCGGAAGCATCATAGTCTCGATGGCAGCTCACCCGTTCTTTTCATCGGAACCGCTTCCAACTCTCTTATAACGCGCAATCTATTTTATGACAATACGGGTCCGGCTATGAATGCCTGGATTGAGATGGCCGGCGCGGTCAATTTTGTAAACAACACAATTTATGGCGGGACCACCGGACTTATGGCGGCTTCAGCCTCGACGGTCGTAAGAAATAATATAATTACCGGCTGTGGAACCGGCTTATACAGCCCCGGCGGCTGGACGGTTATGGAAAATTACAATGATGTTTGGGGTAATGGGATTAATTATTCGGCCATTACTCCCAGCCCGTACGATATCTCCGCCAACCCTGTTTTTCTCGATTCCCTCAGCCGCAATTTTCTATTGCACCGGGCTTCACCATGTATCGATGCCGGACATCCGTCGCTCCCGAACGACCCTGACGGCACCCGGAATGATATTGGAGCTCTCCCCTTCGATCAGAGAATCCCCTCGGTCTTTAATCTGAATCTCGGGAGTGAAGATATTGCCCATGTTTTGAATCATACCCCGACATTTCACTGGACGTTTTATGATACCGTTTATATGACGCAGGCGAGATACGAATTGGAGGTCAGGACAGATAAAGAATGGACGATAGCCGAGATGTGGCAATCGGGGCAAATTCTTGCGGCGGACAATTTTGCCGTCTATTCGGGGGCAACTTTGCAGGATGGGGAGACCTATTATTATCGTATTCGAGTAAGCGGCGATGGATCATCCTGGGGCCTGTGGAAGGAAGCGGCCTTTACCATGAATGCCGCCCCTGCGCCACCCCATTTGCTTTGGCCATTAAATCAACTGGTCAGCATTGAGGCGGTTCGGCTCATGGTCAAGAATTCATTCGACGCCAACGGTGATGAGCCTTATTATGATTTTCAAATCTTCTCCGATCCGGGATTGACCCAGCTGGTAATATCGGAATCGGGAGTCACCGAACAGAGCGACTCGACCCGGTCGAGTTTTTATGATCTGAACAATGTCGGGACCCAATATTGGTGGCGGGCCCGAGCGGGTGATCGATATGAAGCCGGAGAATGGTCTTCGCCGGCGACTTTTACCCTGCGGAACCCTATCTCATTCAATGTTCCTCTTACCTATCCAACCATACAGGCTGGTATCGATTCTGCCCAGGAGCGCGATACCGTTCTGGTCGCCCCGGGCACCTATACCGGTGACGGCAATCGCGATTTGACGTTTCGGGGCAAACACGTCATCTTGAAATCGGAAAACGGGCCGGAAACAACCATTATTGACTGCGAGGCCGGACCGATGAACGCCCATTGGGGAATTTATCTGCATGATTCCGAAGATTCCCAGGCGGTGATTGACGGTTTCACCATTAAGAATTCTTTTACCGACGAATTGGGGGCGATTTATCTGGTGGCGTCGTCGCCGATTATCCGCAATTGCATCATAACCGAGAACGACGGCGCCGGAATCTATGGAACCAACGGGGCCCGGCCGGTTATCGATAGTTGTATCATCTCGAAAAACGCCGGGAACGGAATCAACGGCGGGTTTATGAACTTCTCCGGTACCGTCATTTCCAATTCTGTCATAAAAGACAACGGATTGCACGGTATCCGGATATTTATATATCCAGGAAGCAGTCTGACCAATTGCACCATTGTCGGCAACGGAGAAGCCGGGATATTTATGGAATCGGAACCCCCCAAAGCAATGCGCCCCGATATTGATTCCACCGTTATTTCCAACTGCCTTATAGCCTATAACAAGTACGGCATTTATAAAGGCTGCTGCTGGTTCCCGGTTTATGCCATAAGGTGCAACGATGTTTTCGGCAATGACAGCGGCAATTTTGTTAATTTGGCTCAGCATGGCGGGGATGAATTCGGAAATCTGGAACTCAACCCTCAATTCTGTGCTTATTCGTCCGGCGATTACCATATTTCGTCATTATCTCCATGCGCCCCGGCCAATAATAGTTGCGGGCAATTGATGGGAGCGTACGGGGTTAATTGCTCCATAATGTGCGGCGACGTAGACGGGAGCGGCAAAGTAAATATTCTTGATGTCGGCTATCTGATTCGTTATTTATATAAGGGTGGACCGCCGCCGGTTGATTTGAATATGGCCGATGTGGATAATTCCGGGGCCGTCAATATTACCGATGTGTCATATTTGATTAATTTTCTGTACAAGAATGGCCCGCCGCTGATTTGCCCTTAATACGGGCCCGATATAAGCGGACCGGACGACTCACCGCAATTTTATGGGCCCCATTTGGATATGGGGCCCTGAAACACGGATAAAAAAACCGGAAAGTATCTTCACTCTCCGGTTATCGGTCGGGAATTGATTTATAATTTCTCTTGCGGGCGGTATTTCTCAAACCAATCGAATCCGAATTCTTTCATAGTCTTGAGATATTCGTCATTCCCTTCCGGCATAAAATGGGCGACATAGTGCAATCCGAAATAATTCTGGATGGCGTTGAAATATCCCTGCTTCTCAATCCGGGTCATCGCATTCTTGGCGAACTCTTCACCGTGGGCCGAACGGCAGACCTCTTCGTACATTTGCAGCCGTTCCGGCGTCAATTCCTTTTTCCACGCCGGATATTTCTTTTCAAAGCCGTCGCGGATATCCCGGTCGTCCAATTGGCGATATTTCTCATTATGGACTATAGTCCCAATTCCCAGTTTCCTTTTGGGAAGAGGCCGGGCCTTGGGGTAGCCGAGGCTGAGCAAGACCACCGGGAAAACGCCGTCGGGCAATTCGAATATTTTCCGCAATTCCCGGAAACATTCCAGAACGGTGCCGACATAAACCGAACCGAGGCCCATGGCGTCGGCGGCGGTACAGATATTCTGAGCGGCGATTAAGGTATCCTGAAAAGAAATCCAGAAATGACGGAACGATGCTGTGGCGGTAAAGGGGGCGATTTCAAGTTCGGCCCAGCGCTTGAGGCGGAACCAATCAAGGCAAAAGAGCAGGTCGACCGGGGCGGTGAAAATAAACTCCTGGTCGCCGCACAATTCGGTCAGTTTCCGCTTGGTCGTCTCATTTTCGATTTTTATAATGGAATAGGGCTGAAGATTGCCGCCGGTGGCGGCGCGATTACCGGCTTCCAGAATCAGATTCAGGATATCATCGGGTATCTTCTTCTCATGAAAACTCCGGCAACTGGAGCGTTCGATCAAAAGCCGCATGGTTTCGTTGGGATATTTTTGCTCGGGTGCTTCATCGATACCGTGGTGAGATATATTTTTGTCCGTCATGGAATTCTCCTTAAATAATTGATTGGCACCAATATAAATGGAATTTTCGGGATCGGCAATGGGAGCCAAAATAAAAAAAGCCCGATGGTGCGGGAAAACCATCGGGCCGGCAAACTGTTGGGATTTACTTAACGTCACCCCAACCAATATGTTAGAGCGCCGCTAAGTAGCAGCCACCTCACTAAGTTCAGTATTTATCAAGACTGGACCACCTCCTTTCTTGTGTATGAATAATTTATATTAGATTAAATTTTTGGCAAGAAAAAAATGTATATTAAGCATAACCGGATAAAAAATTGCCCTTGATTTGAACATTTATACATGTCTTTTTGAGGTTTCAAAAGGAAGGAAACAAAATGAAGACTAATCATGCCCTAATTATGGGAATATCCCTGGTCATTGCCTTTTTTATTTTTGGCCTGTTCTTTTACGGAGCCCGAAGCACTCAGAATACGGTCAGTGTCGTGGGGGCCGCCACCAAGCGCTTCGATTCCGATATCGTGAAATGGCGGATAACGTTGAATCGAACTTCGGACATAAGAGAACTCAGCACCGGGTACAAATTGATTCAGGCCGATCTGCAGGTCCTGCGCAGTTTACTCCGGGAAAGAAATATCAATGAAAAGGATATATCCGTTCAGCCGATCGGCACCGATCCGGTCTATGGGCCGCAGGGGCAAACCTCCAACTACAATGTCCATCAGAGTCTTTTTGTGGTCACTTCCAATATTGCGGCCGTGGAGGAACTGGCGTTAAACCCGGCGGCGCTGCTTGATAAAGGCGTGATAATGCAGAATTCCAATCTGGAATATCTGAATTCGCAGTTGG